>DAISHO010000057.1:0-9830 GCA_036822495.1 Thermodesulfovibrionales bacterium | reverse complement strand
CCAATGACCAGTTCTCTTCATGAAGCATATATCGGTTTTCTGTATACTCATAGCCTCCTTGAAGAAAGAGCCTTGGATAGTATTCTGAGGCCTTTGCCTTTTCTTTTAATTTTAGAATCTCAATCTCGTTATCGATGACCTTTATCTCAGGTCTCAGGTTCTCAGCAACCTCGTAGGCGGAAGATAGGCCAAAACAGAAGGCTGAAGAATTATCTGTCGCTAAGCACTGTTGCTCTGTTGGACTAAATTCAACCTCTGCTGTTATGAAATCCCTATCAAGGGGTTTCATAAGAAGACTGTTAATTTTTGATACATAAAGAGACCTCTGATTTTTTAAACTCAGGAGTCTCTGCCTTGCATCAGAAAGCCTTACCTCTATCTCGAGCCTTTCGTTCTTGGTGCTCATGCCTTCTTCGAAAAGTGCTATGGCATCTTTGAGATGGGCCTCAAGGCTCACCACCTCCCTTTCTGCTACATTTATCAACTTTTCTATCTCCAGAAGGTCGAGATAGGCCTTTGTGAATTCAAAACTAATAAGGTTCCTGATCTTCCTTGTGTCGTTCTCTGTTATAGAAACAGACTTTTTTGAGGCATTGTATAATGATATGTCTCCACCAAAGTCGTATACGGTCTGATAAAGATTTATCCCGTAGGATAGAAAAGACCTTTCTGATGTATAAACCTCTTGAGGCCCAAATCGTGCACCTGGCTGATAGGCAAGAAAGGTCTGCCTCACATAAGCATTAATAGAAGGTAAAAGTCTTGACCTCGCAAGTCTTGTCTCGCTTCTTGCTATTTCTTCACTCAGTGTAGCAATCCTGATAAGCCTTGCCTCCTGTGTAACAATCTTAAGACCTTCCTGAAGGGTAAGGATGGGTTGTTCCTGGCTCGTTACCTCGCCACCAGTAGTACTTGCAAAATTATTTGTGGAGAAGGCAACATTTGGGGCAATCAGTAAAAAGAATAGATGAATCAAAATTAGAGGCAAAAATAACAGTTGCAGAATACTAATCCTCAGACCCATTAATCTCTCACCCCCTTATCAATCACTCCAAGGGCCTTGTAAAGAAATACGTAGTTGTTTAACACCTCTGCCCTGAGTCTTATGAGATTGAGCCTTGCATTGAGATATCCCCTCTGGCTGTCAAGGACTGTAAGATAATCTGTAAGACCCTTTTCATATTTCTTCTCAGAAAGTCTGAGGACCTTCTCGAGACTCTCGAGTTGTTCCTTCTGGGTATCCAGTCTCTTCATGGATTGTTCAAGACTCACAAGACCGTCATAGACCTCCTTAAAGGCAGTCCTCACGGTCTTTATATATTGGAGAAGGGCCTCTTCCTTCTGTGCCTCCTTGAGCCTTACATTCCCCCGTGTCCTTCCAAAATCAAGAAGCGGCATAGTGGCATTCGCACCAATGTTCCAGAATACTGCAGAGGACTGGATAAGGTTCCCAAGCTCACTGCTTTGAAGTCCCAGGAGCCCTGTAAGGGAGATCCTCGGGAAATAGGCTGCCCTTGCAACACCTACCTCAAGGTTTGCAGCCTTGAGGTTCTCTTCTGCCTGGATTATATCAGGCCTTTTCTGGAGGACCTCTGATGGAATGAAGGGAGGTAGAGGAGGAACCTCTGGCATCTCCCTGCTAAAGTCATAGGTATTCTCAAAGATCTCCTTAGGGCTCTTTCCAAGGAGGAGAGAGAGACTGCTCTCCAGTATCTCCCTCTGGGTCTTCAGACTTTCAAGGATAAGCCTCGTTGATTGATACTCTACACGAGCCTGTTCAACAATGAGCTCATCAATAACACCATGCCTTAGCTGTTTCTGTCTGAATTCATATATATCCTTCTGTCTCAGCATTATCTCCTCTGCTGTCCTGACCTGCTGTTCTACTGAGAGGATATTGAAGTAAGTGCTTATTACTGAGGATATGATACTGAGCCTCAGGCCTTGCCTTGCTGCCTCTGTTGAGAGGAGCCTTCTCAGGTTTGCCTCCTTCTCATTCCTGAGCCTTCCCCACAGGTCTATCTCATAGGAGACCATTGATGAGAGGCTGAAATTATTAGATGTTGTGCCTTTCCCATTGTTAGAGACCTCTTCAGAGGTCTTTGTCCTTGAGGCACCTGCACCTGCTGTTATTAATGGATAAAGTTCTGAACTGCTTATTCCGAGTATGGCACGGGCCTGCTCAAACCTTGACGCTGCTATAAGAAGGTCGTCATTATTCTTTAATGCCTCATCTATTAGAGCATTCAGTACAGGGTCATTAAATTGCCTCCACCAGTCAGGCTGAAAGACCTTACCCTTTGATATCTCCTCTTCTTTTATCTCTGAGGGGGGTCTCAGAGGGGGGAACAGAGTTCCTCCCTCTGCACCTGAAGGGAGTTCAATATCAGGCCCTTTGAGTTCAGGTGTAAAATTGCAACCTGTTATAACAACAAGCAACAATATTACTAAAAATCTCATATTCTGCCTCAACCTATCATATTCAACTTTCAATCCAAAAAAGATTCTTTCCATCTTTCCCTTTATCTCCTTCACCGAAAATCTATTTACAAGGACATCTATTCTTCAAATCCCCCTTAATCCCCCTTTTCCAAAGGGGGAATATATGAGGAATACTTTTCCAAAGGGGGTTATGACGGAGACCCTTTCCAAAATATGACGGAGACTCTTTCCCAAAAGGGTATATGATAAATATCTTTTCCAGAAGGGGATACGAGGAAGGCCTTTCCCAAAGGGAGTATATGAGAGAGCCTTTCCCTTTATCCCCTCTTTAGCAAAGCCCTTCACCATGTTCCCCTCTTTAGCAAAGTCCCTTTCTAGTTCCTCTCTTTTAAAAAGCTTCATCTTAATTCCCCTCTTTGGAAAAGAGGGGTCAGGGGAGATTTTATCAATCATAAATTCTTCCATATAGTCTCCATAACTGCATCGATATTCTCAAAAACCTCTCTATCCGAAAATCTCAACACCTTTAATCCAAGACTTTCCAGAAATTTATCTCTTTTTCTATCCTTATCTTGAACCTCTTTGTTATAGTGCTGACCTCCATCAAGCTCTATCACAAGATTAGCCTTTGCACAATAAAAATCTACAATATAGTCACCTATAATTTTCTGCCTGTAAAACTGCAACCCTTTTAATTGTCTGCATCTTATTTTAGACCACAATAAACGTTCAGCCTCTGTCATATCCCGCCTCAGTTTTTGAGACAAGCACTTTATGGATTTGTTGTATGGAAGCATTCTTCTATAAAATCCCCTTTAATCCCCCTTTTCCAAAGGGGGAGAAAATAGAAAGGGTTTTCCAAAGGGGAAGAAAAGAGAAAGGGTTTCAAAAGGGGGATTAGGTTCTCCCCTTTAGTAAAGCCCTTCACCATATTCTTTTGCATATATCCCCTATATTCCCTCTTTAACAATTTAACAAAGTCCCTTCACAATATCACCTCTTTAGTCAAACTCCTTTTCTATATTATTCTCTTTAGCAAAGATCCCTCTTGTTTCCCCTCTTTGGAAAAGAGGGGTTAGGGGAGATTTTATAAAGAAAAAGGACATCTTCATCTTCAAATCCCCCTTAATCCCCCTTTTCCAAAGGGGGAGAAAAGAGAAAGGGTTTTCCAAAAGAGGAATGATAGAGAAGAGCTTTTCCAGGGAGATATCAGTATCCTTTTCCGAAAGGAAATGAAAAGGTTAGTGCTCACCTGTCTTCTCCCTTTTTAACCTTCTTAGTAAGCCCTATCTTCTCCTTTGCCCTCATTACAAGATAGTAAAACAGGGGTATGAAAAAAATCCCGATAACTGTTGCAAAGAGCATCCCTGCCACAACAGTCGTTCCTATTATATGCCTGCTGTTTGCACCCGCACCTGTGCTCAATGCCAGGGGAAGGGTTCCTGCTATAAAGGCAAAGGATGTCATGACAATGGGTCTGTACCTGATCCTTGAGGCTTCAACAGTCGCCTCAATAAGGGGCATCTTAAGTCTCTTGAATCTCTCCTCTGCAAACTCAACTATAAGTATGGCATTCTTTGCCGATAGCCCTATGAGTGTAATAAGGCCAACTTGAAAATATATGTCATTTTCAAGCCCCCTTAAGGTAAGACCAAGGACTGCGCCAAAGACAGCAAAGGGAACAGAGAGGATTATGGCAAGGGGTGCACTCCAGCTTTCATAGAGGGCAACAAGTATGAGGAAGACAAAGACAATGGCATATATTAAAGCCACATTTCCCTTCTCCTGTACCCTCACCTCCTGAAAGGAGGTTCCTGCCCATGAAATCGTGTATCCTGGGGGCAGAACCTCCTTTGCGACCTCTGATATCGCCTTTATAGCATCACCAGAGGTGAAGCCTGGCTTTGGCTCTCCTGTAACCTTTGCAGAAGGAAACATGTTGAATCTCTCTATCACCATTGCGTCAGCAGTCCTCTCGATGGTTATAAGGGAGCTCAATGGAACTAAATCACCTGTCCTCGATTTCACAAAGACATAACTGTAATCCCTGGGGTCATCCCTGAACTCACCCTCTGACTGGAGATTCACATGGAAGACCCTTCCAAACAGATTAAAGTCATTGATGTAGGTGTTTCCAAAGGTCATGGAGAGGGTGTTGTATATATCATTTATCTCCACACCAAGGGCCTTTGCCTTTTCCCTGTCGGCCTTCACACTATAATATGGGACATTTGTGTTGAGAGTTGTCCTGACTGACATGAGTTCAGGCCTCTGATTAGCCCTGGCAACGAGCGCCTGGACATGTCTGCTCAATTCATGGAGAGAGCCACCAGTCCTGTCCTGAACATAGAGTTCAAATCCACCTGTTGTGCTCATTCCCATGATCGGTGGTGGGTTCACAGCAAAGGCAAGGCTCTCCCTGTTCTGCATGAACTGACCCATGAGCCTTCCTGTAAGCTCCATGGATGATTGACCCCTTCCTTTCCTGTGAGACCAGTCCTTCAACCTCACCCAGCCAACAGCCGAGTCTGTCCTGAAGGCAAAGGTCTGTAAGTCAAGGCCTGAGACAGCGACCCATTCATTCACCTCAGGTGTCCTTGAGAATATCCCTTCAATATCATGGACAACCCCTTCTGTCCTCCCGAGGGATGAGCCAGGTGGAAGGTATGTAAAAAACAGTATCGCTGCCTTATCCTCAACAGGTACGAGGGCTGTAGGAAGTCTCTTTATCAAGATATAGGCCGCAAGGAGCATGAGAGAAAAGAGCACAATATTTATAATGGCAAGCCTTAACACAAGCCTTACACCCTTTATAAAGCCCTTTCTCGTCTGGTCAAAGAATTCCTGAAAGAGTCTGATAGGCAATAGGGGTCTTTTTTCATGTCCCTTAAGAAATAAGGCACAGAGGGATGGTGTGAGGGTTAAGGCGACTATGCCAGAGATTATGACAGAGATGGCTATTGTAATGGCGAATTGCTGATAGAGTTTTCCGCTGAATCCACCAACAAATGATGCAGGGATGAAGACTGCAGAAAGGACAAGGACAATGGCTATGACAGGTGCAGTGATCTCCTCCATTGCCTTTATAGTGGCCTCTTTTGGAGGAAGGCCCTGCTCCCTCATTATGCGCTCCACATTCTCTATTACAATAATCGCATCATCAACAACAAGGCCAATGGCAAGAATCAGACCAAAGAGGGTTAAGAGGTTTATGGAGAAACCAAAGGCATATAGCCCGGCAAAGGTCCCAATGATAGAGACAGGGATTGCAAGGACAGGTATTATTGTTGCCCTAATGCTTCCAAGGAATATATAGACGACAAAGACCACAAGGAGTATGGCTATGCCAAGGGTTATGAGGACCTCCTTAATAGACTCCCTCACAAAGACCGTTGGGTCAAAAGGTATGTGGTATTTTATGTCAGGAGGGAATTCCTTTGAGAGTTCCTTGAGGAGGCTGTCAAGCCTGTCAGAGACCTCAAGGGCATTTGCACCTGGTGAGAGGAATATACCAACAGGTATGGCAGGCTGGCCCTTATAGAAGGAATTCCTGTTAAAGCTCTCTGAGGAGAGTTCTACAGTAGCTATATCCTTAAGCCTTATGGAGGAGCCATCAGGAGCGGAGCGCATGATTATATCTTCAAACTCCCTTACTGTCTCGAACCTCTTTTCGCCCTTAATTGAATAGGAATAGACCTGTGAGTTCTTTATTGGCTCCTGGGCAAGGCCTCCAGCAGAAAACTGCTCATTCTGGCTTGAGACGGCATTAAATACATCCACTGGTGTAAGGCCAAGCCTTGCAAGCTTGTCAGGTTTCAGCCACACCCTTATGGAATATCTTTTCTCATCAAAGACAATGGCATCGCCAACTCCAGGAACCCTCTTTATGTCATCGAGGATATTGATAATGATATAGTTTGAGAGGGAGACCATGTCCCTTTTGTTACCCTCTGATACAAAGGCAAAGACCTTAAGGAGATCGGGTGACCTTTCCCTCACCTGAAGTCCCTGACGCCTCACTGCCTCTGGAAGCTTGCTCAGGGCAGTCTGGACCCTGTTATTAACATCCATCTTTGCGACATTGGGGTCTGTGCCAACCTCAAAGAAGACGCTCATATTGAGGACCCCGCTTGATGAGGCAGTGCTCGTCATGTATATCATGTTTTCAACACCATTAATGGCCTCCTCAAGGGGTGCTGCAACAGTCTTTCCAATAGTCTCTGCATCTGCACCTGGATAAACTGCAGTAATAGTTATCTGAGGAGGTGTGAGTGTTGGATACTCCTTTACAGGCAGTACCTGAATTGAGAGGAGACCTACAAGGATAATCACTATTGCGAGGACAGCCGCAGTCCTCGGCCTCTCTATAAAAAATTTTGATATCAC
Source organism: Thermodesulfovibrionales bacterium (assembly GCA_036822495.1). Taxonomy (GTDB): domain Bacteria; phylum Nitrospirota; class Thermodesulfovibrionia; order Thermodesulfovibrionales; family CALJEL01; genus CALJEL01. Next base: position 3,002 of record DAISHO010000057.1, on the reverse strand, counting down.
CTCTTCACCTCTTCACCTATCTTCACTGGCATCTCAGGCCTTATCCTCATGAGATTATCTACTATCACGAGGTCACCGGGCTTAAGACCATCCTCAACAACAAAATTATCACCAACCCTCTCACCGAGCTTTATATTTCTCACAATAGCCTTACCATTCTCCACAATATATACAAAGGAACCTGAAGGGCCTTGGAGTACTGCCTTCTGAGGAACAACTATTGCATTCCTTCTCTGAATCCCCTTTATTACAATCCTCACGAATTGATTTGGAAGTATAACCCTGTCAGGATTCGGAAAGACTGCCCTTGCCTTCAGGGAAGAGGTCTTCTCATCTATCACACTATCTATAAAATCTATCTTCCCTGAATGCCTGTAAGGCCTGTCTGACAAAGTTGAAGGATAAAGTGAAAGGGAAAGGGATCTTACGAAGTCGGAAGAGAAAATTGAAAATCCTTTATCTTTATCTTTCACTCCAGCTTTGGTGACTGCCTTTAGCCTGATAAGGTCTGAATCAGGAATGGAAAACTCTGCATATATTGGATTCACCTCTGTTATGGTGACGAGGGCTGTCCCTGGATTTACCATATTGCCAAGGTCAACGAGCCTCGTGCCTGCTATACCACTCACAGGTGCCTTTACATCTGTATATCTAAGATTCAGTTCAGCCTGTTTAAGCCTTGCCCTCGCTGCCTCTACAAGGGCCTTTGCCTTCTCATAGGCTGATAGTGCTGCATCCCTCTGCTGCTCACTCACAAGCCTGTCTTCATAGGATGCCTTTATCCTCTGCCAGTCCCTCTCTGCCCTGTTGAATTCTGCTACTGCCTGCTCAAGTTGTGCCTTAGCACTATCATACTCTGCCTGATAGGTATCAGGCTCTATCTTGAAGAGTAAATCATCCTTATTCACAAACTGACCTTCTACAAAATATTTTTCTTTAAGTATCCCTGATACCCTTGCAACAACAGTTACCATAGATATGCTCTTCGTCCTTGCTGGATACTGAACCTCCACAGGAACGGTCTTTGCTGAAGGGATTTCATAAACAGTCACATCCAATGGTGGCAAGGACGGTGGAGATTGTTTAGCACCCTCAGGATTTTTAGAACATGCTGAAAAAATCAGAATAAGGGTTAAAAATAGCTCTATCCTTAAGTATCTCATAAGAACTCCTCCTTAAGTCTTACTTTTGCAAAAATGTCTTGTACCATTTATAAAAATATCAACATAAGACCTTATGGTCTTTTCCATGTCATCACCTTTGTATCCCTGAACACCCTTTATCTCCCTTGCATAAAAATAAGAAAAGAACATTCCAAGGAATGCCCTCGCACCATATTCAGGATTGAATCTCCTCACAATGCCTTTTTTCTGTAAGGTCTCAAAATATGAAGTGAGCATCCTCAATGTATCATTAATCAGGGCATCGTGAATCTTCTTTATCTTGTCAGGGTATCTCTGCATCTCTGAATGCATTATCTTTATAAGGTCCTTCCTCATATTAAGAACCCCGAGGAATTCTGTTGCTATTAAGGTCAGGGCCTCGTCATAGGGCTTATCACCTATCTCCTTTATCAAGACCTTTAGTTTTGGTAAAAAGGAATAGGTATTTACGACCTCTTCAAAAAGTTTCTCCTTTGAAGGGAAATACCTGAAGAGGGTAACCTCAGCAATCTCTGCCTCATCAGCAATCTCTCGTGTTGTTGCGCCAAGGTAGCCCTTTTCAGAAAATAACTTGAGGGCAGACCGAAGAATCCTATCTCTTGTTGTCTCCAACTGTTACTCCTTTATGTAAGTGCTTACTTACATTTTAAAGAAACCCTCAAAAAAAGTCAACAGGGATCTCTCTTTCAGCTTAGGAGATCACCACCAGTACAAGTCTAATAAACCATGGTATCGAAAGAGTGGCTTAAGTAACAGTTGACACAAAAGGCCATTGATTCCGAATAATAAGACTGAGGCTTACAGGATAATAAGGCAGATACTTCAAAAAGCAGGGCTACCTCCCTTAGAATTTAGTTATCAAATACTAAACAACCCCAAAGGAGGTGCCCCATGATTGAATTATATCCTTCTTACAGGGAACTTTACAACCAAAATCCAGTCTTTGCCTGAAAACAGGTCCTAAAGGTCTACACAAAGACCAAAAACAAATCTCTGACTGCAATGATAGACATGACACCTATGGAAAAATTTCTTCTTCCCTAAAAAGATTCAGTCAGGTGGTGGTGATGTCTTAACCAAGGACCACAGTTACTGAGGTTTTATACCTCTTCACCTATTAACCTGCTGTTTTGTATAATAATTATCTGAAGGCGGTGTAGCTCAGCTGGTCAGAGCAAGCGGCTCATATCCGCTGTGTCCGGGGTTCGAATCCCTGCACCGCCACCATTTCTAAATTAGTAATCTCAGACTTCACGACAAGCCATTTAAACCTCTCCTTTTCAAGAGTGAATATAAAGTGAAGGGGTGTTTTTATATCTCCAGCAATATAACCTGTCTCTTCACCTGATGTCCCTATTACTCTTATATCTATTTCAATCACTGCGGAATCTTTTGAAAACTTGAGTTTTATATTTTCATGCTCTACCTTCAAGTTAGAATAAGTTGAGAATATCCTTTTTAAAAACTCCTTAAGATAAAGATAGGTAAAACCATACTCATCACGATAATTATAGGAAACATTTTTCATCAGACCCTCAAGGTCCTCCTTTTCAAAGGAACTCACAGCCTCTCTGAAGAGTCTTTTTATCTTCCTTTCATCAGATGGGAACAATAGAAAATAAAGACCCATGAACACCACAACAGTTGTTATAAATCCTGCAAGTAGAGATTTCTTCATGAAAGATTATATCATTTTTGCTCTACTGAAAAAGAAATTATCTGCCTTTTTGCAAACATGAAAAGGCTTAGTGAAAAGAATCATTAAATATCAAGCAATTATTAATTGGCATGCTCTATGCATATATAAGGGTAAGAACGAAAGAAAGGAGGTAAGGGAAG
>DAISHO010000056.1:0-9832 GCA_036822495.1 Thermodesulfovibrionales bacterium | reverse complement strand
TTTTTGGTTTAAATAAAACCGAGTAAGGAGGTCTTTATGCTTTCTAAGATTCCCTTTGATCCAGCAGGGCTTTCAGAGGCAGACCTTGAAAAGGAGATATTAAGGATTGGCATAATCGCAGAACTTGATGCCATTAATCTCTATGAACAGCTTGCTGCCCTTTCAAAGAATGAGAAGATAAAAAAGGTCTTTCTTGATATAGCAAGAGAAGAAAAGACTCATGTTGGAGAGTTCCAGACCCTTCTTTTGATGATTGATAAAGAGCAGGTAGAAGAACTCGAAAAGGGAAGAAAGGAGGTAGAAGAGATTTAGCTCTTCCCTTGTCTTGTCATATTCATGCCAGTTAACTGCTGTCCAAAACAAATTGAAAGGGCTTTTAAAATAGGCTGAAGTAGGCTACAGGCTATAGGCTTAAGATAGGCTTTAGGCGTTAGGCTTCAGGATATTAGGGAAAAATTCTATAGCCTATAGCCTGTAGCCTGTAGCCTACCGTAGCCTGTTTTCAGTCTTATGCCCATTCAAAACTTTATTCGGGATAGGTATGATGCCATTTAAATATTACGAAAGATTGAGACCAAAAGAAAAGGAGATATACAATAAAAGTGACAGCATCACCACCCTGCCACTTTTAAATGCACCATCCCTTTTCCCTCTTGTAAAGTCTCTTGAGGAATGTCTTAAAAATGAGGATATCCTCTGCATCCAAAGGTATTTAATGGAGCTTGCAAAGGCCCTTTCAGAGAGATTCCGTGTTTGCCCTGTTAGGATAAAGGTTCTTGAGGTGAGGCCATCAAATCATTATGGTGAGCTTCATGGCCTTTATTATCCAAAAAGGGATAATTTTATGCCAGCTATTATACTCTGGATGAAGACAGCAAAGAAGGCAAAAATAGTAGCCTTCAAGACATTCCTGAGGACATTCCTGCACGAATTCTGTCATCACCTTGATTATGAGTTATTTAAACTTCCTGAGTCCTTCCATACAGAGGGATTTTACAAAAGGGAATCCCATCTCCTTCACCAGTTGCTCAACTGGTAGAGATTTTTGCCTTTTGAGCCTAAAGGTTGAGTAATGTTAGAATAATTTTATGAAGGCAAAGAAGAACCTCATTGTTGTTGGTGACAGGGTATTGATTGAGCTCGATGAGAGGGAGTCTCTTACTGGTGCGGGTTTGTATCTACCTCCTACTGTAAAGGAGAAGGAGAAGGTGCAGGCAGGGTATGTCGTGAAGACAGGGCCCGGATATCTTATCCATGATGTAAATTCCTCAAGCGATGACCCCTGGAAGCAAAGGAAAAAACCAAAGTATATCCCCCTTCAGGCAATGGAGGGTGATTATGCCATTTTTCTAAAGGACTCAGCAGTCGAGATAGAGTTTGAAGGCAAGAAATACCTCATAGTTCCACATTCAGCCATTGTTGCCCTCATAAGGACAGAGATTGTTGAGGAGTGATCAAGCCTTTTCTTTCAGATAAGGGAGGAGTCCACCTGAAAGCAATAATCTCCTTTCCCTTTCATTAAATTCAAGCCTTACTGAGAAGGAATTTTTCTTTGTTATATTCTCAACAGCTATCTCTCCTGCTGCGTCCAGAAGGGCCTTTTTAATACCTGTTATTCTTAAAGAATCTCCCTGGGAAATCCTTTCATAGTCCTCAGGGTTTTTAAATACAAGGGGTAATATGCCAAAGTTTATGAGGTTTGCCCTGTGAATCCTTGCAAAGGATTTTGCTATCACAGCCCTCACACCCAGATACATCGGTGCAATGGCAGCATGTTCCCTTGAAGAGCCCTGACCATAATTGTCTCCACCAATTATGACCACACCACCCCTTTCTTTTAATTCAAGGGCCTTTCTGGAAAAGGTCGGGTCAATATTGTGAAAGACATATTCTGATATAGAAGGTATGTTTGATCTCAAAGGCAGTATCTTTGAGCCTGCTGGCATGATATCATCCGTTGTAATGTTATCTCCGAGTTTTAAAAGAACCGCTGCCGATATCTCATCCTCCAAACCTCCTCTAATAGGTACCTCCTTTATGTTTGGACCTTTAATCACCTTAACATTCTCAGGATTCTCGTGAGGAGGTATTAGGAGATTGTCGTTGATAAGAAATTCTTCTACATCTTGAGGCATCTCTACAGGTATGCCCGATTCTCTTGGGTCAATCAATTCCCCTTTTACTGCTGAAATAGCACACACTATAGGGCTTGCAAGATATACAAAGGCCTCCTTGTTGCCAGACCTTCCTTTGAAGTTTCTATTGTAAGACCTTACAGAGACCTGACCTGTTCCAGGTGCACCACCCATGCCAATGCAGGGACCACAGGCACACTCAAGAATCCTTGCACCCGCACCTATCATATCTGCTATTGAGCCATCCCTTGAGAGCATCTCATAGACCTGTTTTGAGCCAGGATTTATAAGAAGGCTTACATGCCTTGCGATTGCCCTTCCCCTGAGTATGGAGGCAATCTGCCTCATTATAGAATAAGAGGAGTTTGTGCAGCTGCCAATGCATACCTGATCGACCCTTTTCCCTTTTAATTCCTTCACAGGGACTACATTATCGGGACTGTGGGGCTGGGCTATCAGTGGCTCAATCTTTGATAAATCGAGCTCTATTATCTCGTCATATCTTGCATCCTCATCAGCCTTAAGTTCTATCCAGTCCTTGAGCCTTCCCTGAGCCTTAAGATACCTCTTTGTTGTATCGTCTGAAGGGAATATGGAAGTCGTTGCTCCAAGCTCAGCACCCATATTTGTTATGGTTGCCCTTTCAGGAACTGAGAGGCCCTTTACCCCAAGCCCTCCATATTCAAAGACCTTGGCAACTCCGCCTTTGACAGTGAGTCTTCTCAGGAGCTCAAGAATAACATCCATTGCAGTAACATAGGGCCTCTGAAGTTCTCCGGTGAGTCTTACAAGCACGACCTTTGGCATGGTAATCTCAAAGGGCTCTCCAGCCATTACGCTTGCAGCCTCAAGACCACCAACACCAATGGCAAGCATTCCGATACCACCACCAGTAGGGGTGTGGCTATCTGTTCCAAGGGCAACCTTACCAGGTGCAGCGAATCTCTCGAGATGAACCTGATGGGATATGCCATTGCCTGGCTTTGAGAACCAGGCACCATATCTTGCTGCTACACTCTGAAGAAAGGCATGGTCATCAGGATTCATATAGTCTGTCTGAAGGGTATTGTGGTCAACATAACTGACAGCAAGGGGGACCTTTACCCTCGGAATGCCTATAGCCTCAAACTCAAGCCATGCCATTGTGCCTGTGGCATCTTGTGTATATACCTGGTCAACCTTAAGGCTTATGAGGTTTCCGGGCTCTGGCCTTCCTGAAATGAGATGACCCTCTATGATTTTCTGTACTATATTCTTACCCATTAAATCTCCCTTCCAACAGCCTTTGCTATTGGTTTAAGCTCTTCCATTAGAGCTCTAAAGGCATCGGGCTTCAAGGACTGCTCTCCATCAGAAAGGGCTTCCTGAGGATTGTGATGGACCTCTATGAGAAGGCCATCGGCACCTGCTGCTATGGCTGCCTTTGCCATTGAAGACACAAGGTCCCATTTTCCAACGCCATGGCTTGGATCAACAACAACAGGAAGGTGTGTCATTTGCTTAAGCACAGGCACTGCACTGAGGTCAAGGGTATTCCTTGTGGCTGTCTCGAAGGTCCTTATCCCGCGCTCGCAGAGTATAACATTTGGATTTCCCCGTGAAAGGATATATTCAGCACTCATCAGCCATTCCTTTATTGTTGCTGAAAGTCCCCTCTTTAAAAGTACAGGCTTATTTACAGAGCCCACCTCAAGGAGAAGCCTGAAGTTCTGCATATTCCTTGCTCCTATCTGGATGATGTCCACATACTTTACAAAAAGGTCGAGGTCCCTTGGATCCATCAGCTCTGTTACAACAGGAAGGCCTGTCTTTTCAGAGGCCTCTTTAAGATAAATCAGGCCTTCTTCTCCAAGACCCTGGAATGAATAGGGAGAGGTCCTCGGTTTATAGGCTCCACCTCTGAGAAAGGTAGCACCAGCTTCTTTAACCTTTTTTGCTATATCTATAATCATCTCTTTTCCCTCAACAGAACATGGACCTGCCATTACATGAACCTTCTTTCCACCAATCACATGACCTTTTACCTCAATAAGGGTTGGTGTCTTTTTGAAGTCCTTGCTCGCTACCTTATAGGGCTTAAGTATCCTCATGACATTCTCAACACCCGGCATCACCCTAAAGGTCTCTTCCTCTTCCTCCGTTATCTTTGAGGTGTCACCAATCACCCCAATTATGGTCCTTTCTGCTCCCTTTGAGATGGTTGTTTTAAAGCCCTTTTGTTCAAGTTTTTTAATAATGTTTTGAATCTGCTCCTCTGTTGCCTCAGGGTTTAATACTATTATGTCCATAGGTTCCTCCTTTTAAGGCCTTCCTTTAATGCCTCTATAAACCTCTTATTTTCCTTTCTTGTACCTATCGTGACCCTTATCTCCCTTTTTCCCACAGGTCTTATGATTACACCTTTATTTAGCATCTCCCTAAAGAGTTCCTCAGCCTCAAAGGGAAATCTCATAAATATAAAATTTGCCTCTGTAGGAACAAAATCAATCTCAAGTTTTTTTAATTCATTATAAAGAAAGACCTTTTCTCTCCTGTTAAGCTCCTTAGACATTTTAACATGTCTCTGGTCTTTAAGGGCACCTATGGCAGCAGCCTGGGCAAGGCTGTTAACATTGAAGGGCTCCCTTACCTTATTCATCTCATTCAATAATTCCCTCGGTCCTATGCCATAGCCAATCCTCAGACCTGCAAGACCATAGATCTTCGAGAATGTCCTGAGGATAAGAATGGGATAGCACCTTCGGAAATATTCGATTGTCTGAGGATATTCCTTATCAGTTACATATTCATAATAGGCCTCATCCATTACCACAAGGACATGTCCTGGTATCTTTTTCATAAACAGGTCAAACTCTTCTCTACGGACAATTGTTCCCGTAGGATTATTGGGATTGGCAATGAAGACAATCCTCGTACTTTCTGTTATTGCCCCTGCCATTGCCATAAGGTCGTGTCTCATGTCCTCTGTAAGGGGTATCTCAACAGGGGTCGCCCCTGCTACCCTTGTGGCCATAGAGTAAACAACAAAAGAGGGTCTTGCCATCACTGCATTATCACCTGGCATGAGGAGGGTCTTTGCAACAATATCAAGGAGCTCATTAGAACCATTTCCTATTATAAGCTCTTCAGGACTTACGCTAAGCCTCTTTGAGAGCTCTTTTTTTAGATAATAACAGCTACCATCTGGATATCTGTGGATACCCTTCAGGCCTTTGCGTATTTCCAGAAGGGCCTTTTTTGAGGGCCCGAGGGGATTTTCATTTGATGCAAGCTTAACAATATCCCTTCTACCAAGCTCCCTCTGGAGCTCTTCAATGGGTTTTCCTGGCACATAGGGTTTTATATCTTTAATGAAATCTGAAGTCCTCACTATTACTTTTGCCACCTCAGTCGTGTCTTGGATAGGAACCGAGGAATTTGAAATCTATGGAGATCTCCTTTACCTTTTCAAGGGCCTTTTTTACCTTCTGGTCCTGTATGTGACCCTCAAGGTCTATGAAGAATATATACTGCCATGCCTTTGTCTTTGAGGGTCTTGATTCTATCTTGGTGAGATTAATCTTCTGTTCCTTAAAAGGTGTAAGAAGGTCGTGAAGGGCACCGGGCCTGTCTTTTAAAGAAAGCATTATTGATGTCTTGTCTTTACCTGTCCGTGGGACCATTGTCTTTGATATAATTAAAAATCTCGTAAAATTGTCCTTGAAGTCCTCGATATGCCTTTCCACGAACTCAAGGTCATAATACTGGGCAGCCAGGTCTCCAGCAATAGCAGCTCCTTCAGGGTCCTTTGATGCGAGTTCTGCTGCCCTTGCTGTGCTTGTTGCCTCTATTATCTCAACCCCTGGCATATTCTTCTCGAGCCATCTCCTGCACTGGGCTGTTGCCTGTGGATGGGAGTATATTCGTTTGATCTTTGACCTTTCACCTGTCAGAGATAGAAGGTTATGATTTATCTCAAGCATTATCTCTCCAGAGATGAAGAGGTCATAATCCATAAACATATCGAGGGTGTAGCTAACCACACCTTCTGTTGAGTTTTCCACAGGTACAACTCCAAAATTGGCCCAGTCCCTCAGGACTGCCTCGAATACTCCTTTTATGCTCTCTTCGGGCAGATATTGGGCAGAGGTGCCAAAGTGCTTTACTGCAGCAAGATGAGTGAAGGTGGCTAAAGGTCCTAAACAGGCAACCTTAAGGGGCTCTTCAAGGGACCTGCTGACAGAAAAGATCTCTCTGTAGATAAGCTTCAATGCATTATCAGGAAAAGGGCCTTTGTTCTTTTTAAGGAGTCTTTCGAGAATTGCCTTCTCTCTTTCAGGCACATAGGCATTAATCAGTGATTTTTTCTTTATCTTCCCAATCTTTATGGCAAGGTTTGCCCTCTTTGTGAGAAGTTCAAGGATCCTGTCGTCAATTCTGTCAATCTGTTCTCTCAGTCTTTTTAGCTCATCCATAGATTAAAAACTTTAACAAACCTTTCCTTGTTTTTTCAAGGAGTAAGCTGTTAAAATAAACGATAAAGGTTCAGGATTTTTTTAATTTCCTGAACTGTTACTTTCGCTACCGATGGCAGGAGACCTCTTTGAATTATTTTGAACTATCTTTGAACTACTTTAGTTTTAAAAGCCTTAAGCTATTAAGGAGTTAATATTGGATATAAGGAAAAAGAAGATACACTTATTTTTTTTCTGGTCTTTCTTTCTTTTCTTAACTTCAGCATCCTATTTGTTGGTGGCGAAAGTAACAGTGGCAGAAGTAACCGTTGCCAATCCCCTCTTGAAACTCCGGTCAGGACTAATCTCATTCTTTAAGGATGTAAAGGCAACTCTTACTTTCGCCACTGGCGAGGTAATAGTCGAATTTGGTGGAGATAACCTGAGAGTTAATGCTGGTTCAAAGGATGGAATTTTAAAACATATGAGGTTTGACCTTGTGGTATCTGAGACAATAAAACATCCAGTAACAAAGGAAGAGATAGGAACTGGAGAGATAAAGATTGGTACTGTTGAGATTAAAGAGGTCTATGAGGATTATTCTCTCGCAAGGCTTATTGAGGGAAGTGCCAGGCCCGGGGCAAAGCTCCATTCCTTTCAGAGACCCTTAAGGGTCTTTCTTAAGGAAGAAAAGGGAGTTGATTATTTTGTTGCTGATGATTATTTGAGGATTCTTAAATCTAACAGTGGAGATGACCCTGTAAGGTTTGAATTTGTTAATGATCCGTCCTCTTCTGATATAACAATAATACTCCAGGCAGAGGGGGCCAATCTCCTCAGGCAGGCTGTTCAGTGGTCTGATACAGGTGAGGTCTTTATTACAGGTGAGGTAGAGCTTCCAAAGGAGTACCTTGAAAATGTAAAAAAGGAGAAGGCCCTTTACGAGGAAGAGCTTAAAGGTTCTGACCTCCTTTTGAGTTTCAGACTTCCAGGGGGTGTAAGATTTATTAATATTGCTGATGTAGATGGAGATGCCGGGCAAGAACTTGTTATAGCAACAGACAACTCCATAGAGGTTTACAAACTCGGTGTAAATCTCAAGGGTCTTTATGAAAAAAAACTGAAGGGAGAGCTTATAGGATTATACACTGCTGATCTCAATAAAAATAACAGGGCAGATATTATAGTCTCCTTTATAAAAGGAGATAAGGTCTATTCAGAGATTTATGAATTAAAAGAAGGTGAACTCAATGAGATCTTCAGGACAGAGGGTATCCTCAGGTCAAGTAATGGAAGGCTTTTCTGGCAGGCCTATTCTCCTTATGAGGGTCCAGCTGGAGAGATAAAGGAGCTAAAAATAATTGATGGCATGAAGGACCTCTCCTTCAGATTTGAGCCCTTAGGGCTTAAGATAAAAGGAATAGACATTTATAGTTTTTTATTTCTCGGAGATTGTGAAAATAGTATTAGAGAAGATAAATGCAAGCTCCTTGTTCAGGACGATAAGGGTTATCTTGCCCTCTTCAGTATAGAAGGAGAGCTCCTCTGGAGGAGTAATGAAGATACAGGAGGAGCCTTTTACCAATTCCAGAAGGCGAGCCCTTCACCACTATTAAAGGAAGAGCTCTGGAGCCTGAAGGACAGGTTTATCTTAGCTGAAGAAAGGATATTCTTTATAAAAAGAAGGCCTGTTGCTGGCATAGCAAAGGGTATAGGATGGAGCTCTTCAGAGATCAGGTCCCTCAGATGGAATGGTAAGACAATGGAGGAAGAAACAGTGAAAGAGGTTGGTGGAGCTATTATAGACTTTTCTATAACAGGAGACAGGCTTTATGTTCTCCAGAAACCCTTTATGGGATTCAGCCTGAGCAGTCTCCTTAAAGGTGAGAATCCCAAACAGACGAGGCTTTATATATTCAAGAGGTAATATATGGCAGGACTTCCCCAGCACATTGCTATAATCATGGATGGAAACGGAAGATGGGCAGAGCTGAGAGGTGTGCCAAGGACAGAAGGCCACAGAAGGGGTGCCCAGAGGGCAAAGGAGATAATTGAGGCTTCCTATGAGATTGGCCTCGGGAATCTTACCCTTTATACCTTTTCAGTGGAAAACTGGAGAAGACCCTATGATGAGGTCTTTACCTTAATGAATCTACTCAAAGAGTATCTTATTAAAGAGAAAGAAGCCCTTGTCAATAAGGGTATCAGGTTCAGGACTATCGGCAATAGAGATATGCTTCCAGAGGATGTTATATCTATAATCAGGGATGTAGAGGAGGCAACCCGGGATGGCTCATCCATGAACCTTGTCCTCTGCCTGAGTTATGGTGGAAGGGATGAGATAATAAGGGCTCTGAAGAGGCTCTTAATACAAAAGATTAAGCCTGAGGAGATTGATGAGGAGAACTTTAAGAATTATCTTGATACAAAGGGCCTTCCTGACCCTGACCTTATAATAAGGACATCTGGTGAAAGGAGGCTGAGCAATTTCCTTATTTATCAGTCTGCCTATGCAGAGCTTTATTTTACAGAGACCCTCTGGCCTGATTTTACAAGAGAGGAGTTTTTTGAGGCGATTCAGGATTTTCAGAAAAGGCAGAGGAGATTTGGTGCAGTGAAGACCCGGGGTCTTTCTGGAGTAAAAAAAGGCGAGCTTCTATGAAGAGACTGATAACAGCCGTTATATTCATACCTTTGTTTTATCTATATGTAATGAAACTACCTGAAGGATACTTCTTTGGTCTTCTATCAGTTGTGGCACTCCTTGGCCTTTATGAATTCTATAGCATGTTCAGGTTGAATACAGGTTTGACTGTCCTTTCTATTTCAGGAGGCCTTTTGTTTCTTTATCTATCCTATAGAGGTTTCTTAGGAGAAATTTTCAACCCTATCATCCCTTTTTTTATCGCTATTGTGCTCTTCAGAATGTTCAGCCGAAAGGACCCAAAGGATTCTTTAAAGGACACGGGCATTGCACTCACAGGGCTTATATATGTCATAATGCTGATAACCTACCAGTTGAAGCTCAGGGAGCTTGGACCTCAGTGGATTATATATCTCTATGGAGTGATCTGGATATCTGATAGTTCTGCCTATTATGTAGGATCAGCTATTGGTAAAAGAAAACTTGCTCCAAGCCTTAGCCCGAAGAAGACTGTTGAGGGAGCAATTGGAAGCCTTCTGGGAGGAGGTATTGGTTCAGTTATTGTTGGAAAGACCATGGATATAGATAGGGCTGGTCTCCTTCTTGGTATTATAATAGGA
>DAISHO010000055.1:0-9912 GCA_036822495.1 Thermodesulfovibrionales bacterium | reverse complement strand
TAAATAGAGATGGAAAGGTTACATATATTTATGATAAAATACATTTAGTCCCCTTTGGAGAGTATGTACCCCTCAGGAAGCTTCTATTTTTTATAGATAAGATAACGATCGGCATAGGAGACTACAGACCGGGAAATTACAATAAAAGGGCTGTTACGCCCTTCGGTACTTTTTCAACCCTTATATGTTATGAGATAATCTTTCCCGGCCTTGCAAAAGAGTCATTGAAGGAAGGGGGAGATTTCATAGTGAATATTACAAATGATGCGTGGTTTGGTAAGACCTCAGGACCTTACCAGCACTTCACCATGGCAGTATTCAGGGCAATAGAGAACAGAAAGCCTGTTATAAGGGCAGCAAATACAGGCATATCGGGATTTATAGATAGTAATGGTAACATTTTATCAGCGTCTCCTTTATTTGAGAGACTTTCACTTTCTATGACAGTGAAGACTGATAATACAAGAACCTTTTATTCAAGATACGGTGACTTATTTGTTTATTTTTGTTTACTGATAACAATAAGTGTATTATCAAAGAGTCTAAAGATTTAAATGGAAAGCAAGCGTATTTCCTGCGGTAAACCGCAGCCAATTGAAGGAGGTTAAGATGATAGGAAAGGAAGAGTTAATAACCTTGCTACAGGAGGTTAAAGAAAAGGCTGATGCCTTAAGGGGGTATCTTTGATATAGAAATACTACTTAAAGAAATAGCCTCTATAGAGGCAGAGTTGCAAAAGTCAGAGGTATGGGAATCTCACGAAAGACTGAGAGAACTTACAAAGAAAAGAGCAAGACTTGAAGATATACTTAGACCCTTTGAGTTTATAAATAAAAAACTCAAATATATTGAGGAATCCTTAGACCTGCTTGATGAAGAGGGTGGAGAGATCTTCGGCCAAGAGCTTCATGATGAACTAAGGTCACTCATAGCTGAGATTGAGCAACTTGAACTGAAGCACTTGATGACAGGTGAACTTGACAGAAATAATGCTATACTTTCGATCCATCCAGGTGCTGGTGGCACGGAAAGTCAGGACTGGGCACAGATACTTATGAGGATGTATCTAAAATGGGCTGACAGGCATGGCTTTAAAACAGAGGTTATCGATATCCTTTATGGAGAAGAGGCAGGGATAAAGGATGTAACAATCTCAGTAATAGGACCTTATGCCTATGGATACCTCAAGGCAGAGGCAGGAATTCACAGGCTTGTGAGAATATCTCCTTTTGATGCAAATAAAAGAAGGCATACATCCTTTGCAGCTGTTCTCGTCTATCCAGAAATAGAAGATGATATCACAGTTGATATTAAAGAGGAGGACCTTAAAATAGATACCTTCAGGGCCTCTGGTGCTGGAGGCCAGCATGTCAATAAAGTTTCTTCTGCTGTAAGGATTACCCATATTCCAACCGGGATAGTTGTGTCGTGCCAGACTGAAAGGTCACAGCATAGAAATAAGGCAACAGCTATGAAGATACTTAAGGCAAAATTATATGATTTACAATTAAGAGAACAGCAGAACAAGATAGAATCAATTGTTGGTGAAAAAAAGGATATAGCATGGGGAAATCAGATAAGGTCCTATGTCCTTCAGCCTTATCGTCTTATAAAGGATCATAGAACAGGTCTTGAAAAAGGTAATGTTGATTCAGTATTTGATGGAGAGATAGATGAATTTATAAAAGAGTATCTAAAGATTTTAAGTAAAGGAAAGATGCAGGCTTATGTGACTACTAATCCTTAAAATAAAAATGCAAGAGTTAGTAGTAATAGTAGAGGTGTGAGTAATGTTGATAAGTCTTAATTCTGTAAACGAGAAGATATTGCTAAACCATTTGGAGTATAGGGTTTTTGTTTTAGATAGATGTTTAAGATGTTTGTTTATAAATATTTGAAACAATGTTTTAATCCTTATGGTATATGTGAAAAAAAAGATACTAACAGATACCTTACATCCTGTGACAGGATGCTAACAGTAGTTACTAACAGGTGTTAGTAATATGTTAAAAAAAAGTCAGGAACAGATATGGGAGAAGGTACTTCTCATGCTTGAAGAGAAGGTGGGAAAGAGTTCTTATGAACTCTGGTTTAAGCCATTAAAACTTATTGATTTTAAAGAAGATCTTATTATTATGGAGGTGCCAAATAGGTTCTTTAAAGAATGGATTGAAGAGAATTATATGAGCCATCTTTTAGATGCCTTTTCTGAAATTGCATCATTTTCAGGTCAGTTGAAATTCAAGATTGCTGATAAAGATAAAGAGTTCAAGAAGGAATTTACACAGCTTGAAAATAGGACAAAAAGACTTGCCAGTAAAGGGATATTTTTGAATCCACGGTATACATTTGAATCATTTGTTGTAGGTCCATCAAACCAGTTTGCCAATGCTGCTGCAAGGACAGTAGCTGAACAGCCAGGCTCAGTGTACAATCCTCTTTTTATATATGGAGGGGTGGGTCTTGGAAAGACTCATCTTATAAACGCTATTGGCAATTATATAGTGGACAATATTTCGGGGTTGTCTGTCCTGTATGTTCCTATAGAACAGTTTACTAATGAGGTAGTAGCAGCGATAAGACATCAGAAGATGGCAGAGCTTAAGGATAAATATAGAAATATTGATGTCCTTCTTGTTGATGATATTCAATTTATATCTGGTAAGGCTACGGTTCAGGAAGAACTTTTTCATACCTTCAATTCCCTTTATGACAAACAGAAACAGATAGTAATGACAAGTGATAGACCTCCAAAGGAGATTCAGGATATACCTGATAGATTAAAGACAAGATTTGGTATGGGTCTTATAGCTGATATTCAGCCGCCTGAATATGAGACCAAGCTCGCAATACTAAATAAGAAGGCTGAAAAGGAGAAGATAAAACTTCCTGAAGATGTATGCCAGTGGCTTGCAAAGAAGATAAAATCGAACATCAGGGAACTGGAAGGCGGCTTGATAAAACTTGCTGCCCACTCATCACTTACAGGAACTCCCATAACAATTGAGATGGCAAGGGTTGTTCTTAGAGATGTTATATCTGATGATGAAAGGCCTGTAACTCCTGAGTTAATTCAGAAAACAGTGGCTGAGGCCTTTGGTTTAAAAGTCCAAGACCTAAGGCTAAAGAGAAGGACAAAAGAGGTGGCTATCCCCAGACAGGTCGGCATGTATATTACCAGAGAGCTAACACAGCTTTCCTTAAGTGATATTGGTAAGCACTTTGGTGGCAAGGATCATTCCACAGTTATATATGCCTGTAAGCAGGTAGAAGAGAGGATGTCCAAGGATGAAAATTTTAAAAACCAGATTAAGTCCTTAATTGAAAAGATTAAACCTTAGGAGGCAATTATGAAGCTGACAGTATCAAAAGACCAGTTACTTAAAAGTCTCGCAGATATTCAGGGCATAGTGGAAAGGAAAAGCACCATGCCTGTGCTCAATCATTTCCTCTTTGACTGTTCTGGAGAGTCACCAGTTCTTTATGCCACTGATCTTGAGACAGCCATTAGGGAGACCATTGATCTCAGACCCTTAAAAAAGGGTGTTCTGGCGATTCCTGCAAAAACATTCATCTCATTTGTGAAGGAGCTGGAAGGAGATATAACCCTTGAAGCAGGTGAGAATTTCAGCTTGACGATATCATCTGGAAAGATAACACTTAATCTTGCTTGTCTTGATCCTAAAGAATTTCCAGCCTGGCCAGAAGTTGAGGATGGAGCTGAACTAAGTCTTTCTGTTGACCTCCTCAGGGCCTTAATTGAAAAGACCGTGTATGCTGCAAGTGATTCTGACACCAGATATGTTTTTAACGGAATACTCCTGCATATTCAGGGAAAGGCCCTTACAGCCGTTGGCACTGATGGCCACAGGCTTGCCCTTTTTAGGTCAGAAATCCCAGATGATTTACCAGGGATAAAGATTATTCTTCCCAAAAAGTCGGTTTCTGAACTTAAGAAACTTGTAGAAGATGAAACGGTAAGCATTAAGATAGGAAAAAACCATGTTCTTGTGAGGACAGCACATCTTGAATTTCTCACAAAGGTTATAGAGGGTACCTATCCAAATTATGAACAGGTAATACCAACATCCTCACAACGGAGGCTTAAGGTCTTGAAGGCCGATTTTGAAAAGGCCTTAAGAAGGGTGTCAATAATCTCAAGAGAAAGGTCTCATGCAGTAAAGTTTGATATGAAGGACGATATCCTTGTGGTGAGTGCCTCAAACCCGGACCTTGGAAGCGCCGAGGAGGTAATTTCTGTAAGTTATGAAGGTAGCCCCTTCACAATAGGCTTTAACGCCAGATATATTCTTGATGCACTACAGGCTATTGAAAAGGATGAGGTAATAATGGAATTTAACGACCCCCTTGGCCCCTCCCTTCTTAAAGGCTATGGGGATGAAGGTTATCTTTGTGTAATAATGCCTATGAGGATTTAGCTATAAAGCAGGAGGTATGAATGGGTGAACAGAAAAAGCCTCTGACAGGTGAAGGCGTAAGTAATAGTTCTGGGGTTAACGAAATGGAAACCTACGGAGCAGAGGAAATAAAGATACTTAAAGGTCTTGATGCAGTGCGTAAAAGACCTGCCATGTATATTGGTTCTACAGGACCAGAGGGTTTACACCATCTCGTTTATGAGGTTGTTGACAACAGTGTGGATGAGGCCCTTGCAGGTTATTGTAAAAATATTGAGGTCATAATCCATCATGATGGAAGCTGCACAGTGATAGACGATGGAAGGGGTATCCCCACAGAGGTTCATCCTGGTGACCCTGAAGGAAGGACAGCAGCTGAGATTGTTCTTACAGAACTCCATGCCGGCGGTAAATTTGAATCCAAGGCCTATAAGATATCAGGTGGTCTTCATGGTGTAGGCGTATCTGTTGTTAATGCCCTATCGGAATGGCTTGAACTCGAGATAAGGCAAAATGGTATGGTTTATCAACAGTCCTATGAGAGGGGAAAACCTAAAGGACCCCTCTCGGTTATTGGTAAGACAAAAACAAGGGGGACAAAGATTACCTTCAAGCCAGATCCTGAGATCTTTGAAACTACAGAGTTTAATGCCGATACCTTAACCCAGAGGTTAAGGGAGCTTGCCTTTCTTAATAAAGGACTTCAGATTGTCCTGAAGGATGAAAGGACAGGAAGAAGGGAGGTTTTTAATTATAAAGGAGGCATAATATCCTTTGTTGAACATCTAAATAAGAACAAGACCCCAATCCATCCAAAGCCTATTTATATAGAAGGTGAAAAGGAAGACATTCTTATAGAGATAGCCCTTCAATATAATGATGGTTACGCAGAGACCATCTATACCTTTGCAAATAATATCAATACCCGTGAGGGAGGTACTCATCTGATCGGGTTCAAATCAGCTCTAACAAGGACAGTGAACTCCTACGGTCTTAAGTCAGGTCTTCTGAAAGAGGGTAAGGACTCCCTTACAGGTGACGATGTGAGGGAAGGTCTTACAGCTGTTGTGAGCGTTAAACTCCCAAATCCTCAGTTCGAGGGCCAGACAAAAATGAAGCTTGGGAATACAGAGGTCAAAGGGATTGTGGAGTCCATAGTTAATGATAAATTGTCAGCATATTTTGAAGAAAACCCTTCCGTTGCAAAAAGGATAGTTGAAAAGGCACTTCAGGCAGCAAGGGCAAGAGAGGCAGCAAGAAAGGCAAAGGAGCTTACAAGAAGAAAGGGGCTTCTCGAAGATACAACTCTGCCAGGCAAACTGGCTGATTGCTCAGAAAAAGACCCTGCCCTTTCAGAGCTCTTTATTGTTGAGGGAGACTCTGCAGGTGGTTCTGCAAAACAGGCAAGAGATAGAAGATACCAGGCCATTCTTCCCCTCAGGGGAAAGATTCTCAATGTAGAAAAGGCCCGTTTTGACAAGATGCTCTCAAGCGAGGAGATAAAGGTATTGATTACAGCCCTTGGAACTGGAATAGGACCTGAGGACTTTGATATATCGAAGATTCGTTACCATAAGATCATCCTTATGACAGATGCAGATGTAGACGGAGCCCATATAAGAACACTTCTTCTAACATTCTTCTTCAGGCAGATGCCACAGGTTATAGAACAGGGTTATCTTTATATTGCCCAACCACCTCTTTACAGAGTAAAGCGAGGAAAACAGGAGTTTTATGTTCAAACAGATGCTGAGCTTCAGGAGATGCTTTTTAAGATAATAGAGTCAGAGATAGATATTGAGACAAATGGCAGATTAGTAGATCCTAAAGAACTCACAAGGAAATTAAGGACTCTGCAGTCCTTCCTCAGGCTTCTTGAGTGGTTTAAACAGAGAAGAAAGGATCCAGAAATCCTCTGGTTCTTACTCAAGGATGGTATCAGTAAAGAGACACTGAAGGCAAAAGGCCGGTTGAAAGAGGTTATTTCTAAGTTGAGGCAGGTTATACCTGATGCTCAGTTATCTGAGATTGAGCAGGATGAAGAACATGGTGGTTACATGGTAAAGATTAAGAGGCACACCTATAGAATGGCAATAGATTTTGAATTATTAAACTCTCCTGAGTATAAAGAGCTTGAAGCTCTTTATAAATCAAGGGAAGACTTTGTGCCACCTTATAAGATTATAATGAAGCAGAAACAGGAAGGCCTGGCATCTCAAAGACTTGAATTCAAAACAGACAGGGAACTTATTGATTATGTCCTTGGTCTCAGTAAAAAGGGCCTTACTATTCAGAGATATAAGGGGCTTGGTGAGATGAACCCAGGCCAGCTCTGGGATACAACCATGAATCCCGAAAAGAGGTCTCTTCTGAAGGTAACAGTAGAGGATTCTGTTAAGGCAGATGAGATATTTACCATATTAATGGGTGATCAGGTAGAGCCGAGAAAGGAATTTATTATGAAGCATGCCCTTGAGGTTAGGAATCTTGATATATAATTGAGCAGGAGGAAAGATGGAAGAAAAGGATATCAAAGATAAAGATTATGACGCAAGTAATAGTTCAGGCCAAAGAATTGATGTAGGAGTTGCAGAGATAGAAGAGGAGATGAAGACGAGTTACCTTGATTACGCCATGAGCGTAATCATCGGTAGGGCTCTTCCAGATGTTAGGGATGGTCTTAAGCCCGTTCAGAGAAGGATACTTTATGCTATGTTTAGAGAAGGACTCCTTCCTGGTAAGAAATACTCAAAGTGTGCTGGAGTTGTTGGTGAGGTTCTAAAAAAGTATCATCCCCACGGAGATACAGCTGTATATGATGCCCTTGTAAGACTCGCTCAAGACTTTAATATGCGTTATCCCCTCGTGGATGGCCAGGGGAATTTTGGTTCTATTGATGGAGATCCACCAGCAGCCTACAGATATACCGAGGCAAGACTTGCAAGGATTGCAGAAGAGCTTCTTGCTGATATTGATAAAGAGACTGTAGACTTTGTACCAAATTTTGATGAGACTACAGAAGAGCCAACAGTGCTTCCATCAAAGGTTCCAAATCTCCTGATAAATGGTTCAGCTGGTATTGCTGTAGGAATGGCTACCAATATCCCTCCCCACAATCTCGGTGAGGTCGTGGATGCCCTTATAAAGCTTCTTGATGAGCCGAATGTGTCCATAGAGGATTTAATGAAAGTATTAAAGGGCCCCGATTTTCCAACAGGAGGTATAATCTTTGGAACAGAGGGCATTAAAAATGCCTATCTTTATGGAAAGGGGCTGATAAAGGTAAGAGCAAGGGCTCGCATAGAGAGGGAAAAAAGGGGAGATAGCATAGTGATAACTGAGATACCTTATCAGGTAAATAAAGCGGCCCTTTTAAAGAGGATAGCTGAGCTTATTCGCGACAAGAAATTTGAAGGCATCTCAGATCTCAGGGATGAGTCCGATAGAGATGGAATAAGGATAGTCCTTGAACTGAAAAAGGGAGAGATTGCTCAGGTGATTCTTAATAATCTATATAAGCATACCCAGATGGAATCAACCTTTGGAATTATAATGCTCGCCTTGGTAGGTGGCCAGCCAAAGATATTAAATCTCAAGAAACTACTGAGTCTATTTCTTGAGCACCGAAGGAATGTTGTTTTGAGACGCACAGCCTATGACCTCAAACGGGCTGAGGAAAGAGCCCATATCCTTGAGGGTCTGAAAATAGCTGTTGAGAATCTCGATGAAATTATAAATTTAATAAAGAGGTCAAAGTCCCCAGAAGAAGCAAAGGTCGGATTAATGAAGAATTATCCCCTTTCAGATATTCAGGCACAGGCAATCCTTGATATGAAACTCCAGAGGCTCACTGCCCTTGAAAGAGACAAAATACTCAAGGAATTTGAGGAGACCCAGCAGGAGATCAAAAGATTAAAGGAGATTCTTGGAAGCGAAAAACTCGTTAAGGCCATTATAAGGGATGAGCTTCTTGAGGTAAAGAATAAATATGCTGATGAGAGGAGAACTGACATTGTTGAGGAGACAGCAGAGATAACCCTTGAGGACCTTATTACAGAGGAAGACTCAGTGATTACAATCTCCCACCTTGGTTATATAAAAAGAAATCCCCTTTCTCAGTACAGAAGTCAGAGGCGGGGTGGTAAGGGCTTGACAGGTATGGAGACAAAGGAAGAGGATTATGTTACAGACCTTTATATTGCATCAACCCACGATTATATGCTTTTCTTTACCAATAAAGGAAGGCTCTACTGGCTCAAGACCTACCAGATACCTGAGGCGGGTAGATATAGCAAGGGAAAGGCAATCGTGAATCTTCTGCCCCTCGAAGAGGGTGAAAGGATAGCAACTGCCCTTGCAACAAGGCTTGATAAGGAAGGATTTATAGTAATGTTTACAAAAAGAGGTCTTGTAAAAAAGACAGATTTAAAGGAGTTCTCAAACCCCAGGGCAAGGGGCGTTATGGCTATCAGCCTTGAAGAGGATGATGAGCTTATTTCAGTAAAGCTGACAGATGGTAAGTCAGACCTTATAATAGGAACAAAGAAAGGCCTTGCTATTAGATTTAACGAAGAAGAGGTAAGACCTGTTGGAAGGGTAGCAAAGGGCGTTATTGGAATAAGGCTTTTAAAGGATGATGAGGTTGTTAGTGCTGACAGAGCTGTAGAAGGAACAACTCTTCTTACTGTTACAGAAAAAGGTCTTGGAAAGAGGACAGATACATCAGAGTATCCTCTTCAGGGAAGAGGTGGCAAGGGTGTTATATCCATTAAGGTCACTCCGAAGGGAGGTAATGCTGTTGGACTCCTTCAGGTTAGAGATGAAGATGAGGTTGTAATAATCACAAATTCTGGAAAGCTTATCAGAACGAAGACAAAGAACATCCCGGTTCAGGGAAGAAGCACACAGGGAGTCAGATTAATGGAGCTTGAAGAAGGGGATAGGATTGTGGGTATAGGCAAGGTCGCGGAAAAGGAAGAAGATGAGACACCTGCTGGATGATTGCTCTTGACTGGTTCATTATAGGCCTCTATTTTTTCGTTTCCCTTTTTATAGGACTTTATTTTACAAAGAGGGCATCCAAAAGTCTTTCAGAATTCTTCCTTTCTGGAAAGAATACACCTTGGTGGCTTGCAGGAATATCAATGGCAGCCACTACCTTTTCTTCAGACACCCCCCTTTATGTAACAGGCCTTGTTCGGACAAAGGGTATTTATGAAAACTGGCAGTGGTGGTGCTTTATCTTCTCAGGCATGCTTGCAGTATTTGTCTTCGCCTCCTTCTGGAAGAGGATTGGTGTATTTACTGATGTTGAGTTTATCAGCCTTAGATACTCTGGTAAACCTGCCAGAATATTGAGGGGCTTCAAAGCCCTTTATTTTTCCCTGATTATCCATACCATTATAAAGGCGCAGGTAATCCTTGCAATGGCGAAGATACTTGATGTACTGATGGGATGGAACAAATGGCAGGCTATTATTATCTCGAGTCTCTT
>DAISHO010000054.1:0-9978 GCA_036822495.1 Thermodesulfovibrionales bacterium | reverse complement strand
CTGAATACGGAAACAGACCTTGCAATTGCTTCAGAGGCATCATCGGCCACTTTAAAGATTATGGCAAGGAGCCAGTTAAATAATGGTGGTTTATTAAGATATACCTCTCCCTCAACAGTTGGCACTGTATAATCTCCCTTTTTAAGCATCTCCTGAGCAATAAGTACCCTTCTGCCCTCTTCTCCCTGAAACTCCTTGAGGTGAAAATAAGGAATATTAATCAGAAGTCCATAAAGTATTACTATTAATATGCCTGCAATAGCATTTAGCTTAATGTTGTGCATACCTCCACAATCCTCTTTAACTGGCTTTCAAATTCTAACTCCTTCACACTCTCCCTGATCTCTCTCTTTGAAAGCTCGGGCTTCAGGGCCTTCTCCATGGCCTCCTTAATTGAATCTATATCAGATAGGTCTTCGATAATAGAGCCAGCTCCCTCCCTAATAACCTCATGAGCTCCATTTGCACTTGATGTAACGACAAAGAGTCCCATGGCAAGGGCCTCAAGTGTAGCATTACTGAAGGGGTCATAAATGGTTGGAAGGACAAAGGCATCAGAGACCTGATAAAACCTGAGGATGTCCTTTCTGGGACCCATAAAAAGGACCCTTTTTTTAAGGGAAAGCCCTTCTGTAAGTGTCCTGTACTTTTTCTCATTTCTATCCTTTCCAGCGACAATAAGGCAGACCTCTTCAGGTAATTTCTTCAATGCCCTTATTGCATAATGAAGACCTTTTCTTTCATAACCACTGCCAGCAAAAAGAAAATAGAGCTTTCCGAGTGGAAGACCGAGTTCCTCCAGTATCTGAGCCTTTCTTAAAAGCCCCTCTTCAAAGGCATCTCCAAATTCCTGCCATTCCACTCCATTGTGAATTACAATAGCCTTATGAGCAACCTGAGGATAATAGTATTCCAGTTCCCCTTTTACCAGATAGGAATTACAGATTATCCTCTTCAATGCTGGAGCAAGAAGTGCCTTCTCCTGAATCTCCACGACCTTTCTATGGAATGGATTAATCTGAAAGGTCAATCTCCTCAAAACAGAGACATCCTTAGACCTTCTATTGAGCCATGCCCTGTGGAGTCCACCTCCAAGCCTTATATGGGTCTGAAACTCTGTATTATCCATTCCGAGGATTGATTCATATTTCTCTTTTTTTAGATACCTCTTTACAGAGGCATTAAAACTTATGAGTTTTAAAAGATTGTTGTACTTGAATTGCCATACAGGCCTTATCTTAAAATTATCACCGAATAGATATTGACCTTTGCCCTGAAGAGCCTCATTCCATCTTGAACCTTGAGAGGTAATAAGATGCACCTCATGACCAGCCTCAAGAAAGGCCTTTATCAAGGCATGGGTGTATTTTTCAGCTCCACCATAGGGGGTATAATTGCTTTTTATTATAGCGACCTTCACAGAAGTTATTATACCTTAGTAAAGCAAAAGTGTAGAAGCAGAGAGCTTATTAACCAAAATTTCGGCCTTCAGCCTGTTTAGTTGACATGCCTGGAAACTCTCTGGTATTTTTAAACATGGGATATCCTTCTGAAAAAGAAAGTATCAGAAAAATTAAGAAAGGGCCATATATTTCTTCATTCTACCCCTTCATATTTCTTGCCCTTCTTAACACCATTGTTTCGATGCTAATTACCTCACCACTCATGAATTTTCATGGGGGGCCTCTCCTTTTAAAGGCCATTCCCTTTATCTCCCATTTCTTTATGCTTAACCTCGCCATAGGGGTGCTCCTCTTTCTCTTCTCCTTTATTTTGGGCACGAGGTTGTCCTTTCTACTGAATATCCTGTTCTTCAGCCTCTTCCAGCTCCTTCTTATAATAGACACGAGGATATTCTCTCTATTCCACTTTCATCTTAACTCCCTTGTCTGGCATGTCATAACTGTTGAAGGTGTCTCTGATTCTGTAACCCTTGGGAAGGGCACATTCATTTTTTTCGGACTTGTCAGTTTTCTGATAATAGGGTTCGAAATAGTAATTAATCTCTATATTCATAAACTTCTTACCCCACCAGTGAAGAATGTAACTTTTGCCACCACTTTAAAGAGAATATTGAAGGCCTCTCTTATAAGCGGTCTGTTATTGATACTTATAGACAAAGGTCTTTATGCCTATGGTGACCTCTTGAACAAGACAGAGATAACCATAAACTCAAGGCTATTCCCTCTTTATCAGCCTCTGACTATAAAGAGATTTGCCTCAAAGGTTCTCGGAATAAATGTGAACAGGGAAGAAGGACTGAAATTCTCCATATCAGCAAAAGGTCTTAATTATCCCAGAAGGCCCCTTCATTTTGACCCATCCTCAGAGAGAAAGCTCAATATAGTAATAATAGTTGTTGAGGGTTTGAGATACGATATGTTTAACCCTGAGACAATGCCAGAGCTCTGGAGATTTTCAAAAGAAGGTCTTGTATTCACCAATCATTATAGTGGTGGCAATGGAAGCAGGTTTGGCATATTCAGCCTCCTTTATGGTCTCAGCGGTACCTACTGGCACAGTTTTCTTGCAAACAGGACATCCCCTATCCTTATAGACACAATGATTGAAAAGGGATACGACTTTTTAATACTAAGCAGTACCCGCCTCACCTTCCCTGAATTCAGGAAGACTGCCTTTGTGAGAATTCCTGAGGCAATTACAGACACATTCCAGACAGGCCTCTCCTATGAAAGAGACAGGATAATAACAGAGAAGTTTATAGATTTCATCTCAAAGAAAGGGCATTCAAGGCCCTTCTTTTCATTCCTCTTCTTTGATTCGTCCCATCAGCCTTATCTGTATCCAGAGGAATTCGAAAGATTCAGGCCTGTGCTTCCAAAGGGTGAGATAAATTATTTTAGAGATGTCTCAAAAGAGAGGATAGGACTCGTAAGGAACAGATATAAAAACTCTGTTTACTATGAAGATTATCTCATTGGCAGGATAATAAGAACCATAAAAGAAAAAGGTCTTATGAAAAATACGATCCTTGTCGTGACAGGCGACCATGGAGAAGAGTTCTACGAAGAGGGTTATCTCGGACATACAAGCTCCTTTGACGATTTCCAGACAAAGGTAGTATTTGTCCTCTTCCATCCTGAAGCAAAACCAGAGATTGTAAAAGAGGCAACCTCACATCTGGACCTCGTTCCAACAATAATGGAGTCCTTTGGAATTGTCTCTCCTCCAGAGGATTATTCACAGGGTATATCCCTTCTTAAAAAAGAAAAAAGACCTTATATTATTATTGCCAACTGGGATACCGCAGCAATCCTTGATAAGGATTACAGAATTATATTCTCAACAGAATCACAGAGACTCGGTCTCTTTGAAATAAGAAGCAGAGAGGGCTATGAGCCTGTAAAGGCTGATAGCAAAATACTTAAAGAGAGGCTTCCGCTCCTCAAAACAGCCCTTCAAAAACTATCAGAGTTTTATAGATAAAAGTACCTCAGAAAGGCGGTCTGCCACAACAGATAAGGAATAATACCTTTCTACCTTCTGCCTTGCCCTTAAACCCATTTCCCTTCTTAATTCCTTATTCTCGATCAAGACCTTCAGATACCTATAAAACTCCTCTAGATCCCTTGCTACAAAACCCTCCTTGCCATGCTCCACTATCTCGGAATTTATTCCCACATCAGACACAACAGGTGGCACCCCACAGGCCATATATTGAAGGGCCTTATAGCCACACTTTCCTTCTGAATGCCTTGTCCTTGGAAGTGGCATTATCCCTATGTCAAACCTTGCTATTTCATACTCCTGCGTCTCGAGGCTCCAGGGGATGAATCTTACCTTTACACCCTCCATCTCAATGTCCTCAGAGCATATTATCCTTAATTCAATGGGATATTCCTCAGTAAGTCTCTTCAATACAGGCTCTACCAGCCTCAAATGGCCAAGATTTACAGCACCACCTATCCACCCGATAATAACAAAATCTTCGGCCTTATCCGACCAATCCTTAAGGGGTATCCCCCTTGTCTCTACTGCCGAAGGTATAATTACTACATTCTTATTAAACCTCTTCGCCTCCGATGCCAGAATCCTGTTGCCAGCTATTATGAGGTCAGCCTGTTTCACAATAGCCTTAAATTTTAATTCCCTCGACCTGCTTTCTATCTCTTTGTTGGCATCGTGCCTCAGATAAATAGCATCGTCAAAGTCAAAAACAAGATATCTTGAAGCTCTCTTAAGAAGAAAAGACTCAAAAGGTGATGGCAGCTTTTTCTGAAGAAATACGATATCAAATTTTCTTAAAGCCCTTAAGGTTTTAAGCTTCTCTACAAAGCCCTTTGGATAAGGTTTTACCTCAAAATCTATCCCCTTCTCTCTCAAATACATAAGAAGGTTCAGAACCCGCACCCTGCTGCTCGGCATCTCATAATCCTGTATAAGAAATAATATTTTCATAATAGTCTTCTATAAATTCCCTGACCCATAAAAGAGAGTATATAACCCATAAAATATCTTGAGCTTGTTGGTCTTAGTCTAAAGGCAGTTTTAAGATATTCTCTTGCATCTGCCTTATCGCCATTTATATACAGAAAATCACCGATCATAAAACAATATCTCGCAAGGGCTTTCGGAGCTTTTCTAAAACTCTCATAGTGCTTTTTCAAAATCAGTCTGAGGGCTCTTATATTAGAGGCCTTAAGCTTTGAAATACTGTCCTCGCTCTCAAATGCGGTAACAAGAGCCTCATCAATATAACTAATGCTAAAATACTTAGAAATCCTTAAAAATAACTCCCAGTCCTCGAGAGGTGGAAGTCTTTCATCAAACAGGCCTACTCTATCAAAACATTCTTTCTTTATAAGCGTGGTAGGCATTCCAATAAAACTGTCATTGATAAGTTGGAAGTGGATAAAGCCCTCTCTTATCCTTATCTTCTCAGGTGGGACATAAATACTTTTATCAGGGAAAATTCTTATAAAGGAAGTATATACCATCCCTGTATTGGAAGGTGAATTATCAAGAATCTTGACCTGCTTTTCCAACTTATCGGGCATCCATTCGTCGTCGCTATCCTGAAAGCCTATATACCTTCCCGTAGACCTTTTTATTCCTGTATTTCTCGCTCCAGCCGGGCCAGTATTGGAGGAATGTTTTATATATTTAACCCTGCCATCCCTATTCATGAATGCATTAACAATCTCCTCTGTATTATCTGTAGAGGCATCATCAACGATAATCAATTCCAGATCACTGTAGGTCTGTTTTAACACACTGTTAATTGCCCTCTCAAGTGTCTTTGCCCTGTTATATGTGGGTAAAATTACAGAAACAGCTGGCTTGTTAGTATTCATAATTTAATCTCGTTAACCCCCCGACCAACCCAGACACAATAGCGATGAGTTTAAATGGAATTGATTCTATCAAACCATGTATTATAAAGACTCCAACAAATACAGTTAACATTGTAAAAGACAAAAGTTTGTAATATTCTTTTTCTATCTGCAATGTTCTGATAATATAAAATAGATTTATTCCAATAAGAATTAAGAAAAATATTAAGCCTGTAATGCCCTGGTCAAAAATAACATCAAGAATCATATTATGTGCGTGAAATCCGGTAATCTCCTTCCAGACGATCTTCTCCTTTTCCTTGCCATCTAAAACAATAGGGCTTTTATACCATGCAATCTTATTACCATAGCCCCATCCTGTTATGGGACACTGTTTTATCCCTTCGATGTAGATAGACCAGATGTGGGTTCTTCCTGTTATAGTCTTTGCGTGTTCTACAGTTGACTTCACACGCTCCCTGAAGGGATGAGAGGTAATCCATAGCCCAGCAACTGAAATAATAATTAACACTGAAGCAAATAATGCAAGTCTGAATTTTTTGTATCTTCTGATAATAAAAAAAATCCACAGAAGGAATATCACTATAATGGCAACCCATCCACCCCTTGATATGTTCATAAAAATCACAATGACAGAAAAGGCAGCAATTCCGAGGAAAATAGATTTCTTAAACAATGTGTTAGCTGAAATTAAGTTGAATATAACAAAGGGAAGCATTAAATTTGCTATCATTGCAAATTCATTGTGGTGAATCCTGAATTTTATAGACTTTAGATTTAAAATGTCTCTTGAAGAAATATTTTCACCAGCTATCATAAGGGCAACAAAACCTGATATGCTCAAAATTAAGAGCATAAAGGCAAGTGAATTAATTATAAAATTATAACCTCCCTGACCCAATCGATCTTCCTCTTCGTTGCGAGCAATAACATAAACACCTGCAAAGATAAAAAAGCCTGAAAGCAACTCCTTATTCAATGACTCAAAGGAAACCGGAGGAGAAACCGAGAAAGGCAGAAGAAGATAACTGACAGCAACATAGGCTATCATGGAATAAAACACAGGAGTTCTCAAAAGACTGACTTTTTTGTTATAAATGATATAAGCCACTGCAAGGATAAATGTAAAGAAAGGTGCAAAAGTCTTTAAATCCCCACCCTTTGAGATACCTGTAAGGGTGAAAAATAGAGATATTAAAACAGAGAGTCTTAAAAGCTGATAAAGATAATCCTTTTTTTGAGAAACACCTTCTATGTTATTCAAAACCTTATCCACCCTCTTGCTCAATAAACATTGAACAGATATGAATTAATGGCAGTTTTTTCAATTGTATTTTTAAATCAAGATTAATATAATAAACTAACCCATTAAAATGCAAGAAACCCTTAAAAGATTTAGTACTACCCTCGTCATGGCCATATCTGATGGCCTGATTCTCTTTTTATTAATCTATTTATCCATTAAGATAAGAACTGATATTATTCCATATTTTATCCCTGACCTTCCAATCTTTAATCATTCACTTAAAAGATATCTGTGGCTTATTGTTATCCATCTCGGAGTAATGGCTTATGAAGGTGCCTACACAAAGAGGCTAACCTTCTGGGATGAGGCGAGGCTTTTATGGAGCTCAACAGTCCTGACAGGGATTGCTGTACTTATTGTACTCTTTGTTACAAAACAGACAGAGGCCTATTCAAGGATAGTAATATTAACATGGCTCTGTCTCTCTTTCATAATATTCCCTGCCTTAAGGATAAGGATAAAGAAAACTTTACATAAGCTTGGCTGGGGCAAGGAAAGAATACTCATAGTAGGTGCTAACGAGAATGGGATAAGATTTATGAAGGCAATTCAGGCAGAGCCAAATCTTGGGTATGATATAGCAGGTTTTATAGATGACTCATCAGATCTTCAGGAGATAGATGGCATAAGGGTATTCAGATATAAGGATGCAATAGAAAGATATATTCAGCGTTCTGATATCAGGACAATAGCCATATCAGAAACAAGTAAGTCAGCCTGGGATATTCCCGAGCTAATTAATAAAACCCATAAGAGGCTTAATACTATCTTTTATATCCCTAATATAAAGGAGATTCCTGTTATGGGCACAGAGGTAAGGCACTTCTTTCGTGAAGAGGTCTTTGCCCTCGAACTCAAAAACAACCTTGCCAGACCATTAAATTATATCTTAAAAAGGACAACGGATTACCTGATTTCTCTCTTCCTTCTTCCATTTGTAATGCCATTATTTCTTCTCATTGCAATACTCATAAAGCTTACCTCAAGAGGTCCTGTTATATACTCACAGGAAAGGATCGGCAGAAATGGAAAGATCTTCAGATGTTACAAATTCAGGACTATGTATGTTGATGCTGAAAAGAGGCTTGAGGCCCTCCTCGAGAATAATCCAGAGGCAAAGGCTGAATGGCAGAAGAAATACAAACTTTCAAATGACCCAAGGGTTACACCTCTTGGGAAGTTTCTCAGAAAGACCTCTCTTGATGAACTGCCTCAGATATTCAATGTCCTTAAGGGAGAGATGAGCCTTGTAGGACCAAGACCTGTTGTAAAGGAGGAGCTTGAAAGATATTACAGGGATAATGCAGGTCTCTATTGCCTTGTGCCTCCTGGGATAACAGGACTCTGGCAGGTTAGCGGAAGAAGCAATACAAGTTATGATGAAAGGGTGAGCCTTGACTGCTGGTATGTGAGAAACTGGAGCCTCTGGCTAGATATAGTCATACTCCTTAAGACAGTAAAGGTAGTTTTAAAAAGAGAAGGGGCATACTGAAACCCAGCCTTGAACTATCTTTCCAAATAGGCCTGTGTTTCAAGACTGATTCTTTCTTGAGTCTGGTCATCAAAAGGCCTATTATAAACAATAGAACAGGCTATAGGCTACAGGCGATAGAAGTTTTCCTAATATCCTGAAGCCTAAAGCCTAATATCCTGAAGCCTAACGCCTAAAGCCTATAGCCTATCCTCTTTAATTTATTTTGGAAGCTATGTCATGGGAAGATTATTTTCATACACCTTTGTGAGCCTGTGGCTCATGAGGGTTTAACCAGAAGTTCTTGTGCATACTCAATCTCTTTTTTAGCCATAGAGGAATCCATCGTTCCATTTTACCGAGACGGTAACTGACAAACTTTATTATATTTCTTAAAAAAGCAGACGGTATAAGAAGAGGATTATGTCTTATAAGATATCTCAATTCAGAAAGTATAAACCTCTTCCCCTCTCCCTCTGCCTTACCAAAAATATCCTGAATCCATGCCTCACGGCTGTGGAAAACGCCAATGTCAAAATACCTTTTAAATTCATGCCAGGCAGTATAATTATGAGAATGATAAACCATAGCATCAGCACAATAGGCAATCCTCCAGCCTTTTATTAACAACCTTGCAGCAATGTGCATATCCTCAGCCATGATTAGATTTGAAGAAAAACCTCCAACATCCAGAAAGGCTGACCTCCGATAGGCAGAAAAGGAGTTGGACATAAAGCATGCCTTTATACCAAGCCTCGGAATATCCTCATATGATTTTATCTGAGACACAGGCGGATAATTGTATAACCTTGAATGGGCCTCAATTGCACCAGCCTCTGGTCTTGGTAGTTGCCTGCCATAAGCAGCACCTACTCTCTCATCCTCAAAGAATGGTCTTATCAGTTTTTCGATTGAATAATTATCAAAAGGCAACGCATCCTGAGTCATAAAAACAATTATGTCACCATCTGTCTTTTCTACACCCATATTGCGGGTTCCTCCGTGATGAAATTCACGAAAGGAGATTTTTATTATTTTCATACCAGATGGAGCTTCTAAGACCATGTTATTTGGTGAGGAATCAATGAGGAGAATTTCAATTCTTAAGGTCTGACGCAGTAACGAGTCAATAAGCTTTTTAAAGATTACCTGATCGGGGCTGCAAACAGGGATGACCAGGCTCATCTTGAAAGCATCCCTTTTATCCTCCACCAGCATACAAATAAAATCCTCCTCATAAATTTTAAAACAGAGAAAAGCATAACACCAAACATGACAGGATAACCTATAAGTCCTTCACTCCTAATAGTCTTAAAACACTTGAGCTCTTCAATCTCTGCCTTGAAGATGTTTTTAGTTGCACCGCCCATACCATAAAAGGCCTTGTAAACAAATCCAAGGGGTATATTTAATCTCCAGCCCTCATAACCATTCAATATAAGCCTGAGCCATAAGAGGTAATCTTCACGGTGTCTCTTGTCTTCCGGAAATTTGAATGGTACATCCTTCTTAATCATTACAGATGGAGTTAGAAACCATCTATTAAGAACAAGCTGCAAAAAAAACGTAATTTTCTTTTCTCCGATACCATTTTGAAGCATTATGTTAATATCATTCTCAATTACTGGTAATTCAAGGTCATTTTTTATCCACACGAGTTTATGACCAGTAATCGTTACAGCTGGTCTTTCCTTCATCCAGTTGTACTGGATCTCTATCTTTCTTGGATGCCATGAGTCATCAGCATCGAGAAAGGCAATATAAGGCTGTGTCGCAGAGTCCCATCCTTTATTCCTCGCTACTGACTGCCCCATGTTTGATGGAAGGGTTATAATATTTACTGGTAATATCTTACTGAACCTTTCTTTTAACTCCTCCAATATAGA
>DAISHO010000053.1:0-10007 GCA_036822495.1 Thermodesulfovibrionales bacterium | reverse complement strand
GCGTAAGTAATAGTTGGCCTCATGCCCTTTTAAGATTTATCTTGGACAGATGTGAGATTAGCCGAAAATTTTTCGGTAAAAATTGATCTAAAGGAGGTAACTATGATACCGCTAAGTTTCTACACCTTTATAGTGATACTATTTCTTGTCCTTTATTTCCTCTCAAGTGCTATAAAGATATTAAAGGAATACGAAAGAGGTGTTGTCTTCAGACTTGGAAGACTTATACCTGTAAAAGGTCCAGGACTTGTTATCATCTGGCCCATTATTGATAGGCTTGTTAAAGTGAGTCTCAGGACAGTGACCATGGATGTTCCACCTCAGGATGTCATTACCAAGGATAATGTGACTGTGAAGGTTAATGCTGTTGTTTATTTCAGGGTGGTTGATCCTTCGAGAGCCATAACAGAGGTTGAGGATTACTACTATGCCACAAGTCAGATAGCCCAGACAACCCTGAGGAGTATCCTTGGCCAGAGTCAGCTTGATGACCTTCTCACCAAGAGGGATGAGTTGAATGCAGAGCTTCAGAGGGTTATAGACTTTCAGACAGAGCCATGGGGTATAAAAGTTACAGCTGTTGAGGTGAAAAATGTGGACCTTCCAACGGAGATGCTCAGGGCAATTGCCCGTCAGGCAGAGGCAGAAAGGGAGAGAAGGGCAAAGGTTATACATGCAGAAGGTGAATTTCAGGCAGCTCAGAAGCTTGCTGATGCAGCAAAGATAATCGCATCAGAGCCGACAGCTCTACAATTAAGATTCCTCCAGACGCTTCTTGAGATATCCTCTGAGAAGAATTCAACCATAATATTCCCTGTGCCTGTTGACCTTATAAAACCATTTATAGAAAAACTGAAGTCTTAAAACTGAAAGGTGGGGCGAATAAAAAGGGAATACAGGGTTTGGAAAAGGACAAAAAAAGTAATTTTTTTAGAAACAGGATCTGGATAGGTCTTCTGATTATTTTGTTTATTATTGTAGGCCTTAGTATTGTCTTTTATGAGACAGGTTTAATCCATTATTTCCTTGATAAAGAAAGAATAATTCGTTTTCTCAAGGGTTTTGGAGCCTTCTCATTTGTCGGTTTTATCCTTCTTCAGGCCCTTCAGGTTGTGGTATCTCCAATCCCTGGAGAGGTGACAGGTCTTCTCGGTGGGTATCTCTATGGTCCTGTTTTAGGTGTGCTTTTTTCCACAATCGGACTCACTATTGGTTCTTATATTGCCTTTGCCCTTTCAAGGACCTTTGGAAGACCCTTTGTTGAAAAATTTGTTGACAGAAATACCATTGCCAGATTTGATTATCTCCTTCATCACAAGGCAGCATTTCTGGTTTTTCTGCTCTTTCTCATCCCTGGCTTTCCCAAGGATTATCTCTGTTATATCCTTGGCCTGGGGCATCTAACAACGGTTGAATTTCTTGTAATTGGTGGTACTGGAAGGCTCTTTGGAACAATCCTTCTTACCCTTGGCGGTAGTTACATAAAAGCTCATCAATATATGAGATTCTCTTTACTTGCTGGTATTGCAATAGTTGTTGTCCTGCTTGCCCTTGCCTACAGGGATAAGATCGAGAGACTCTTCAGAAGATGGCATGTGTATCAGTACTATAAGAAGAAGAAAGAGAGGAGGGGCAGGCCTTTACCACCTGATAAGAGCTGAACCCCAGGTGAGCCCCCCGCCAAAGGCCTCAAGCATTATATAGTCACCTTCCTTTATCCTTCCCTCTTCAACCGCTTCATCAAGGGCAACTGGGATTGACGCAGCAGAGGTATTACCGTATCTTGTGAGGTTTACAACAACCTTCTCCATTGGCAGTCCAAGCCTTTCTGCCGTTGCCTTTATGATTCTTAGATTTGCCTGATGGGGGATAAGGAGGCTGAGCTGGGATGGTTTGAGGTTATTCTTTTTTAATGTCTCAACAACAAGGGTTTCAAGGGTTCTTACTGCTACCTTAAAGGTCTCATTCCCTTTCATCTTAACATAATGGAGTCGTTTTTCAACCGTCTCCTTTGATGCAGGCATAAGAGAACCACCTGCCGGGATATGAAGGAGATCCCATAGTCTGCCATCAGAATATATGTCCACCGAGAGTATCCCCCTTCCATGATCAGGCACAAGCACAGCTGCACCAGCACCATCACCAAGCAGTACACAGGTAGTTCTGTCTTGCCAGTCTGTAAATTTTGATAGCACCTCGGCTCCAACAACAAGGGCTTTTTTATATTTGCCTGATTTTATAAAGGCATCTGCTACAGAGAGGGCATATATAAAACCTGAACATGCTGCATTTATATCCATTGCAGCAGCATTAACTGCCCCAAGTTTTTTCTGAAGAATACAGGCTGTTGATGGCAGAGGCATGTCACCGCTTACAGTGGCAACAATTATCAGATCGATCTTGTCTATTTTGAGTTGTGCCTTTTTAAGTGCCCTTTTAGCTGCCTCTAAAGCTAAATCTGAAGCGGCCTGATCAGGTCTTGCAATCCGCCTTTCCTTGATACCTGTTCTTTCTGTAATCCATTCATCAGAGGTCTCAACCATCCTTTCAAGGTCATGATTTGTCATAACCCTTTCTGGCATATAAGAGCCTGTTGAGATTATTCTGGTGAGCATCCCTTAGCTCGAGACCTCGTTAAGGGTAGGAATTTCTAAATCTCTCTTGATAGTCTCTTTTATACTTGAGAGTTCCTGAGAGATAATCCTGTGAAGCCCAGCCTTTGCAAGATTTGAGGCAACAAGGATAGCATTCTTGATAGCCTTTGCCGAGGATCGGCCATGGCTTATTATACAGGTTCCATTTATTCCGAGAAGGGGAGCGCCACCGTATTCAGCATAATCTGTCTTTTTCTTGAACCTTCTTAGAGCAGGTTTCATGAGAAGATAGGCAATTCTTCCAGTGGAGATATCAGAAATCTCTCTTTTTAACATCTTCATAATAACCTCGGCAAGACCTTCGCTCAACTTCAGGACTATATTTCCTATAAAGCCATCACAGACTATAACATCAGCCTCTCCAATAAATAAATCCTTTCCTTCTATATTACCTTTAAAATTAAGCCCCGATGCCTTTAGAAGTCTGAAGGCATCCTTGGTAAGCTCGTTACCTTTTGTGTCTTCTTCTCCGATGCTTAAAAGGGCAACTCTCGGCTGGTCAATAGAAAAAACAGACCTGTAATAAGCCACGCCCATGTAGGCAAACTCGAGGATATTTGAAGGTTTACAATCAACATTTGCACCAGCATCGATTAGAACAAATGGTTTTTTTAGGGTCGGAAGTGATGCTGCTATAGCAGGTCTGTCAACCCCAGGAGCTTTTCCAAGTATAAATAACGCTGAGGCCATTGCCACACCGGAATGACCAGCACTTACAACTGCATCGGCCTCACCTGCTTTATGAAGTTCTATAGCCCTTTTTATAGAGGAATCCTTTTTCCTTCTAAGGGCATATGAGGGCGATTCATCCATAGAGATTACTTCTGAGGCATGTCTTAAGTGAAGCCTGTCTTTCGGGAATCTCTTTTTGCCCTGAAGCTCCTTCTCAATCCTTGAGGTATCTCCAACAAGGATAATCTCAATATCAGGGTGTTCCTTAAGTGTTTCAATAGCTCCTTCTACTGTAACCTGCGGTGCGTGGTCACCGCCCATTGCATCGAGGGCAATCTTCATGATTCTTTTTCGATAACCTCAAGAACCTTCCTTTTGTTATAGGAGCCACAATTGCTGCAGACCCTGTGGGGAAGGGTAGGCTCATGGCACTCTGGGCAGTTAATGATATTAGGTATCTGACCTTTCCAGTTTGCCCTTCTTTTGTCTCTCCTTGACCTTGTATGCCTGTGCGTTGGATTTGCCATATATCAGTCTCCTTTTTTTAAGAGTTTTTTGAGGACCTCAAACCTTTCATCTACTATGAAAGATGAGCACCCACAGCTTGTTATGTTCAGATCAGATCCACATCTCTGGCACAAACCTTTGCAATCTTCATGGCAAAGGGGTTTCATGGGTATGCTCAGGATTATCTCTTCTTCAATCAAACTATCGAGATCTATTTCATCTCCGGAATAAAAATCAACTTCTAACTCCTCATCATGTAGTTCATAGACTTCATCGCCTTTAAGTTCAGATAAAGGACGAAAGGTGATAAATATATCGTGGTTGCTCTCTTTTTTAAATGTATTAAGACACCTGCTACAGACTAACTCAATAGAGGTGTCATAAAATCCTTTTATAATTACTTCTTTACCTACCCTGTCAATTCTGAGTTCTCCCTTTAAGGGAGATACAATATTTACTACCTGAGACACCAATGTCATGCCTTCAAGATTAAGGTCGAGACCCTCTTCGGGTATTTCTGATATTATAATTTTCATTGGCAAAGAACATGCTGGCGTACCCAGCAAACTCCTTTATAGCTTATTACTAATTATATTGTCTAATTAAGGATATTGTCAAGTTTCCGCGCTTCCTGGCTTTATTGTGATATTATCGACATCTTTGCAGGGTTTATGGTATTTTTTAGTAGGAGGTCAATTGAGGCTCTATCTTAAAGTTGGGGACAGGGTAAGGCATAGAAAGAATCATGAATGGGGTGTCGGTGAGGTCATTGAGGAAAGGCATTCTATTCTGGAAGGTGGGTTCTGTTTTGTTAGGATTGTATTTGAAGATGGTATTGAGAGAACATTCATCAATGACCTTGATAATGAACTCTGCTGCTATTATTATGGTATATTGCTTATCTGATAGCCTCTTATCAGATATCAGAAATCGGAAGTCAGCAATCAGAATATGAGGAAAAATGTACTTATCAGCATCTGATATTTGACCTTCGGACTCTGACCTCTGATATGCATCCCCTTTTCCGTTTCGCCATCAATTCGATCAAGCAGAATGATAAAGATTATCCGACAGCCCTTGAAATCTATATTGATCAGGCTCGAGCCCTTTAATTTATCTTTCTTTTAGAGTAAAATATAAAATACCTTTATAAGGAGGTTTATATAGAGGATGCTTATAGTCCAGAAGTATGGTGGAACATCTGTGGCTAATGTAGAGAGGATTAAGAATGTAGCAAAACGAGTTGTAAAGACAGCAGAGGCTGGTCACAAGGTAGTTGTTGTTGTCTCTGCTATGGCAGGTGAGACAGACAAGCTTATAAGACTTGCCCATGAGGTCTCGGAAAACCCGAGTGATAGGGAGATGGACCTCCTCCTTTCTTCTGGAGAAAGGGTTACCACCGCGCTTACTGCAATGGCGATCCAGTCACTCGGATATAAGGCTATAGCGCTTA
Organism: Thermodesulfovibrionales bacterium; assembly: GCA_036822495.1. Lineage (GTDB taxonomy): Bacteria > Nitrospirota > Thermodesulfovibrionia > Thermodesulfovibrionales > CALJEL01 > CALJEL01. The sequence goes on along the minus strand of DAISHO010000053.1, from coordinate 4,721 downwards.
CAGGAAGGCAGATGGGGATTATCACAGAGCCTGTCCATACAAAGGCTAAGATTGAGAGGATAGAGGCAGATAGGGCAAAGAAGGCCCTTGACGATGGATATATAGTTGTAGTTGCAGGATTCCAGGGTATAACGGAGTCTGATGATGTTACAACCCTTGGCAGGGGAGGCTCTGATCTTACAGCGGTCGCTATTGCTTCTGCCTTAAATGCAGACCTCTGTGAGATATATACCGATGTTGATGGAGTTTATACAACAGACCCCAATATAGTACCTGAGGCAAGAAAGCTTGATAAAATTTCTTATGAGGAGATGCTTGAGCTTGCAAGCCTTGGTGCAAAGGTATTGCAGACAAGGTCAGTGGAATTTGCTATGAAATATAATGTCCCTGTTGTGGTAAGGTCAAGTTTTAATGACAATCCCGGGACACTTGTAACAAGGGAGGATAAAGATATGGAAAAGGTTGTTGTATCGGGTATTGCCTATGATAAAAATCAGGCTAAGATTACAATTAAGGCTGTACCTGATAGGCCTGGCATTGCAGCACGACTCTTTAATGCAATTGCTGATGCAAATATAGTGGTGGATATGATTGTCCAGAATGTATCAAGTGATGGAAAGTCAACGGATATATCCTTCACTGTTCCAAAGACTGATGCAAAGAAGGCCCTTTCCATTACAGAGGCTATCGCAAAGGAGCTTAATGCAGGAGGAGTTGACCTTAGAGAGGATATAGCAAAGGTATCTGCTGTTGGGGTTGGCATGAGGACACATTCAGGTGTTGCTGCCAGGATGTTTGAAACTCTTGCTAACCATGGCATAAATATCATGGCGATAAGCACATCAGAGATAAAGGTCTCCTGTTTGATAGAGGCAAAATATACAGAGCTTGCTGTTAGGGCTCTGCATGATGTCTTTGGGCTCAGTAAGGAGGGATGAGCTCGTTATCGGTGGTTAAAGACTTATCATGGACAAATGTGGGTGAAGAGAGTGATGAAGAGGATTGAGATATACGATACAACCCTCAGGGATGGTTCCCAGGCAGAAGATGTATCTTTTTCAATAGAGGATAAACTCAGGATTACTGAAAAACTTGATGAATTTGGTATTCATTATATTGAAGGTGGATGGCCTGGTTCAAGTCCAAAGGAAACAGATTTCTTTAAAAAGGCAAAAAGGCTTAGATTAAAGAATTCAAGATTAGTAGCCTTTGGGAGCACCTGTAGACCAAGGCATAAGGCCTCTGATGACCCCCTTATAAAAGAACTTCTTGAAGCCTCTACAGATGTTGTGACTATATTTGGTAAGACCTGGGATCTTCATGTAAAGGAAGCCCTGAGATGCACTCTTGATGAAAATCTAAAACTCATCTATGATTCTATATCATATCTTAAAAAGAGGGCTTCGCTTGTATTCTTTGATGCAGAACATTTCTTTGATGGTTACAGGAGAAATCCCGAATATGCCCTCAAATGTATTAAGGAGGCTGAAGAAGCAGGTGCCGACAGGATAATACTATGTGATACAAATGGTGGGAGCCTCCCTTTCCAGATATCTGAGGTAGTAAGGGTTGTGCGTTCATCAATAAAGACTCCTATCGGTATCCATGCCCATAATGACTCTGATTGTGCTGTGGCTAATTCCATAGCAGCCGTCAGGGAAGGGGCTATTCAGGTTCAGGGAACCATAAATGGTCTTGGCGAGAGGTGTGGCAATGCAAATCTCTGTTCCGTGATTCCCAATCTCCAGTTAAAGCTTGGCTACCAATGTATTTCTGAAGATAATCTTAAGAAGCTCAGGGAGGTCTCGAGGTTCGTGAATGAGATTGCGAATATCAGACATTTCAGACGGCAGCCCTTTGTTGGAGATAGTGCCTTTGCCCATAAGGCAGGTGTACATGTAAGTGCTGTATTGAAGAATCCAGAGACCTATGAGCATATAAGACCTGAGCTTGTGGGAAATTCACAGAGGGTACTTTTGAGTGACCTTGCCGGCAAAAGCAATATTATAAGAAAGGCACAGGAATTTGGCATAAGGATTGACCCTGATTCTCCTGAACTTAAGGAACTTGTGGCCTTATTGAAAGAGCTTGAGAACCAGGGATTTCAGTTTGAGGCAGCAGAGGCATCCTTTGAGCTCCTTATGAAGAAGCATCTTGGACAATACAGGAGATTCTTTGATTTAATAGGGTTCAGGGTTATAGTAGAAAAGAGAAAGGATGGAGTAGAGCCCTTCAGTGAGGCAACCATTATGGTGAAGGTTGCAGGTCATGTGGAGCACACTGCTGCAACGGGTGATGGCCCAGTAAATGCCCTTGACAACGCCCTGAGAAAGGCACTTGAGAAATTCTATCCAGTTCTTAAGAATGTGAAATTACACGATTACAAGGTGAGGGTGCTTCAGCCCGGTAAGGGGACTGCAGCAAAGGTGAGGGTACTTGTGGAGTCAGGAGATGACCAGGAAAGGTGGGGTACAGTAGGGGTTTCGGAAAACATTATAGAGGCATCATGGCAGGCACTCGTGGACAGCATAGAATATAAACTCTTAAAGACTGGAAGATAGCGTCTTAAACAATATAAATTCTGGAGGTCTTTATAATGGTAATGAATGATAGATGGATAAAGGAGATGGCACAAAAGGGCATGATAGAGCCATTCAGCCCTGACCAGGTAAGAACAGGAGTTATCTCCTTTGGTGTTAGCTCCTACGGGTATGATATGAGGATTGCAGATGAATTCAAGATATTTACCAATATTAATGCAACAGTGGTTGATCCAAAGAATTTTGACCCCAAGAGCTTTGTTGAGTTTAAAGGTGATGTCTGTACCATACCTCCAAATTCCTTTGCCCTGGGATATTCTGTTGAATATTTCAGAATCCCAAGGGATGTGATTGTAATATGTCTTGGGAAATCGACCTATGCAAGATGTGGTCTTATTGTCAATGTAACACCCCTTGAGCCAGAGTGGGAAGGCCATGTAACAATCGAGATATCTAATACCACACCTTTGCCAGCAAGGATATATGCAAATGAAGGGATAGCTCAGCTCCTATTTCTCAGGGGCATGGAACCATGTGAGATATCCTATGCTGACAGGGCGGGTAAATATCAGGCCCAGAAAGGGATAATGCTTCCTAAGGTTTAAGATGCCAGTAAGAGAACGCATAATACTTTCCCTTGACACAAGTGATCCTGAATACGCCCTTGATCTCGTAGATAGATTCTCCGATGAGATAACCATATTCAAGGTTGGCCTTGAACTCTTTGTATCAGGTGGACCTGAGGTAGTTCAGAAGATAATAAAAAAGGGCAAGAAGGTTTTCCTTGACCTGAAATTTCATGACATCCCTAATACAGTTACAAGGGCAGCACAGGTTGCTACGCGGATGGGTGTGTTCATGCTCAATATGCATACATCAGGGGGCTTTGAGATGATGAGGAGCTGCAGGGATCTGGTTGTGGAGACATGCCTTAAAGAAAATCTTTCCAGGCCACGACTTCTTGGTGTAACAGTCCTTACAAGTATGAGCCCTGAGGCCTTTAAAAATGAACTCTGTATCCCCCATAGCATCAGGACTCATGTAAAACATCTTGCAAGGCTGGCTTATAATGCAGGTCTTGACGGTGTTGTGGCATCGGGGCATGAGATAGAAACAATCAAAAACGCCTGCGGAAAGGATTTTATTGTAGTTGTACCCGGGATAAGGCTTTCATGGAATCCCCCTGATGATCAGAAGAGAAGGATTACTCCAAGGGAGGCCCTGAGAAGTGGGGCTGATTATATCATCCTTGGTAGAGCAATAATGCGTGAGGAAGACCCTTTAAAGGCCTTGAGGGTTGTACTTCTTGAGCTAATGTCGTCATGACTGATCTTAATAGAACCCTTCTTTATGGTGAGGGGCTCTTTGAGACAATCTTCTGGAAAGGAAGGACAAAGAAGCTCATCAGGCATTACAGGAGGCTCAAAGATTCTGCTTATTTTTTTAAGATTCCCTGTCCATCTTTTGAGGAATTTGTTGAGGCAATAGAGGAAGAGACAAAAGGTCAGAAGGATATATATGTAAAATTCTGTCTTATTTCAGAGGGAGATACAAGGTTTTATGCATATCCAGAGAATTACAGAATAATTGTAGTAATCAGGTCTATCAAACAGCTTCAGAGGGTGAGGCTTACATTATCTCCCTTTAGAAGAAATTCAAAGGATCCCCTTGTATATCATAAGACAATGAATTACCTCTTTAATATTCTTGTGAAGAGGAAGGCCTTAAAGGATGGATATGATGACGCTATAATATTAAACGAGCATGATGAGATAACAGAATGCTCATCGTCAAATCTTTTAATATTAAAGGATGATATTCTTTTAACCCCCTCTGTTCAATGCGGACTTTTAAGGGGCACCACCCTTGAACTCCTTATAGAAAGATTTGATATAAGGGAGGTAAGGATCGGATTTGAAGATTTACTGGAAGCTGATTCAGTATTTATTACTAACAGTATATCGGGTGCTGTGCCTGTAATTGGTTTTATGGATGTAGAGCTGCCTGTCAGATATGATATCCTCGAAGATCTGAACAGGGCCATCGAGGAGGAAAATACTTAATCCCTGAGCTTATAGGCGTTGCTACCCAGAACAAACTGGTGAGCTTTTAAAAAGGACACAATGCCATAGCTGTCCAAAATAAATTAAAATGTTATTTTCAAAAGGGCATAAGGCCTCA
>DAISHO010000052.1:0-10019 GCA_036822495.1 Thermodesulfovibrionales bacterium | reverse complement strand
TCCCTGACGCCTGTAGCCTTATGCCTGTAGCCTGTTCTTTGGCCTTATGCCCATTCAAAACTTTATTTTGGACAGGTATGAATAAAAATATATTGCTTGTCGGACTAACGGGTAACTTTGGCTCCGGGAAAAGCCATGTTCTCAATCTTTTTAAAGAACTCGGAGCCATTACCATTAATTCAGATGAGGTAGTAAGAGAACTCCTTAGAAAGGAGGAGATTAAAAAAGAGATAAAGGATCTTCTCGGTGAAGGTATCATGATGACAGACGGAGAGCTCAACAGAAAAGCCATTGCTGATATTATATTTAATGATGCCTATCTGAGGCTAAAACTTGAGGACATAATCCACCCAGAGGTCTTCAGAGAGATAGAAAGGAGAACTGCGGAAATAAATGAAGAAAGTATAGTGATTGTAGAGGTTCCTGTGCTCTTTGAAAGAGGATACCAGAGCAAATTCCAGAGGATTATCACAGTCTATTCAGATGAAGAGACTGCCCTTAAAAGGCTGACTTTAAAGGGACTAACAAGAGAAGAGATTATTAAGAGATGGAACTCTCAATTCCCCTATGATAAAAAGATAAGGGCCTCTGATTTTATAATAGATAACTCCGAAGGGAAGGACATCCTTAGTCAGGTGAGAAGCATATACAGTCAGCTAAAAAAAGAGATAAAGAAAGGAGAAAAGGATGGAGATTAAAAGGTTTGAGGATATAAAGGAACCGCTAAAAAACACTGTCCTTACCATAGGAAATTTTGATGGCGTTCATCTTGGACACCAGAAGATTATTAAAGAGGTTGTTCAATCAGCAAAAAAACAGAGGGGTACCTCTCTTGTTATGACCTTTGATCCCCATCCAGCCAGATTTTTCAATCCAGAAAAGGAATTCCATCTCCTTACACTCTGTGACGAAAAGGCAAGGATTATAGAAAAATTCGGCGTTGATATACTCCTCTGTGTTAAATTTGATAAGACCTTTGCAAATCTTGAACCTGAGGCATTTATCAAGGATATCCTTATTGAGCGATTAAGGGTTAAAGAGATTATAATAGGCCCTGACTATAGATTTGGGAAAGCAAAGAAGGGCGACGTCGAACTCCTTAGAAGAGAAGGTAAAAAATACGGATTCAAGGTAAGGGTTATAAATCCAGTAAAACTGAAAGGCGAGGTCATAAGTAGCACAAAGATAAGAAGTCTTATCGAAAAGGGTGATGTTAAAAAGGCAGGTCTCTTCCTTGGGCGGCCCTATAGCATTGAGGGTGCTGTGGTGAAAGGTACAGGCAGGGGGTCAACAATCCTTGGATTTCCCACAGCCAATATCCTTTCAGGAGCAGAACTACTCCCGAAGAAAGGTGTTTATGCCGTTAAGGTAAGTCTTGAAGAATCATTCCAGGAAAAGAAAAAAAAGGAGAACCTCCTGGATGGGGTAATGAATATCGGAACTAATCCGACCTTCGGAAATCAAGCATTAACCCTTGAGGTTCATATCATGGACTTTCATGAGGATATTCTTAACAGATTCATAAAGGTTTACTTTATTGAGAGGTTAAGGGATGAAAAAAAATTCCCATCTGCAGAGGCCTTAAAAAAGGCGATTGAAAAAGATATTAAAGAAGCAAAAAGACTCTTGAGAAAAACTACCTAACTATTACTCAGCCATCAATCTATTATCCCTCAACCAATTTAAAGCGGATCCACTTCACACCTGATATCCATGCCATATCCTTTCAACAGAGCAATTATCTCCTGAAGCTCTTTCATTCCGCTACCCTTCTTCAGTCTCAAAAGAAATCCTGTCTGAAAAGCACTCCCTTTTTTTCTTCTCTTAATCTTCAGGTCTCTTACGGAGCATGAAGGTATCGTATGCAATCTCTGCAATATCTCTTCCTGATTAATCTGTCTTTTTGAATAGATCCTTATGAGAATCAGCCTCCCATAAGGAGGAAGTCTGTGAAGCCGCCTGAGTCTTAATTCAGAAATAGCAAAACCTTTGTAATCAAGATTTCTGATATATTTAAAAATCTCGTGTTCTGGTACCCTTGTCTGTACAATTATCTGACCATCTGGTTTAACCTGATCTCTTAATAAAAATACCTCCTGAAAAAGCCTCTCTCCCGCCCTGTAATCTGGCATATTAAGGATTATATCAGCATCAAGCATAACAGCCAGTGAAAATAAATCTCCTGAAGGTCTTTTCTTTGAGCTCAAGGCTATCATTATAGAATCCTGACCCTCCATTTCTGACTTCTCACCCTTGATATCTGACAAAATCTCTTTTACCCTCTCTATACCGATAGACCTGTGCTCAAGACCTGAGCCATTACAGTAGGGACATAAAAACGGAACCTCTATCTGATTTTCACAGACCCTGCATCTAAGTATCTTTTGATTCCTATAATAAACAAGGATTCCTTCACATTCACATCTTAAAACCCTTCCGCAGTCACTGCAGTAAATAATTGAATATCCCGTCCTTGGAAGCAATAAGAGAACCCTTTGATCCTTTTTGAGTAGATCATTTATCTCCTTTATAAGTCTCTCTGAAAGGATATTAACTTCTCTGGTAGAAGGACCCTTTCTAATCCTGTTAATTATTATATGTCTGTTGTTTTTGACCCTTCCTTCAGATTCGATTAGTCTGTATTTTCCTATCTTTGCATTGTAAAAGGATTCAATAGAAGGGATCTCAGAGCAAAGGTATATAGGGATATTCTCAAGATAAGCTCTCATTACTGCTACATCACGAGTATTAAGATAGGGCGACTCTTCCTGCTTGTAATAGGGAGAAGACTCATCGAGGACAATAATGCCAGAGGGTTTAAAGGGCAAGAATAGAGCACTCCTTGTTCCTATTACAATTGGACCATCCTGAGGAGAGGCATTAAGAAGAGCCATATAATTTTTTTTAAGCCCTTTCTGGCCTAATTTACTATGGTAAAGAATAAGCCTCTCTTTATACCGTGGCAAAAGAATATCTCTGACTGTTTCGGCCATCTCTATGGACGGAACTATTATAATGACTCCAGATGTTCCGAACTCCTGTAAGAGTCTCGACAACCTACCGGTCTTTAAAATATCCTCCATAACAAGGGTTGCACTATAAGAGGCATGAGTTAAAGGTTTAAGGCTGAAGGCTGAAGAGGGCCTTTCTTGTAGCTGAATCTTTTTTTTCTTGAAGATAAAAGAAGGCACCATGCTTTTAAGGACTATCCCCTCTTCGGAAAGATAGTATCCTGAAGCCCACTCAAGAAGGGTGAGAAGCTCCTTGTTCAATATGGGAATTCTGAACACAATGCCCTTAAGGTCTAATGCCCCACCATGAAATTGATCCCTTAATCTCAAGACAATCCCACGCCTTAATCTCCCTCTTAAAGGTGCTTCTACAACCATTCCGGGTAAAAGGTTATCCTGCAGTTCTAATGGAACCTTATAGGTTAGAACCCCAAGCCTCAGTGGGAAGACGAGATCACAATATATCTCTTTGCCATTCATAAGAATATTATGTCATAATATCAAAAAGGAGGTCAGATGTCACAGATATACAAATTGCTCTTTATCTTTCTACTCCTGATTTCAGGCTGCACACAACTGATTAAGAAAGAGTCTAATGTTAATATCAGATCAAATGAGAGAGCTGAAGTAGAAAATATTATTCCTTCTGAACCAGAAAATCCCTATTTCTATTATATCCTCGGCTATCAGGAAGAGATAAAGGGAGAATGGCAGAAGGCCCTTGAGTATTATATGAAGGCTGAGACCCTTGACCCTAAGTCAGCCTTTCTTAAGATTCAGATAAGCAATCTCCTCGTAAGAACAGGAAGAATAGAAGAGGCAACTCAGAAGGCTGAAGAAGCCTTAAGGATTGACCCTGACAATGTTTCAGCCCTGATCCTCCTTGGCCAGCTCTATAATGCCCAGAAAAGGACAGAAGATGCGATCAGGGTCCTCATATCTGCTATAGAAAAAGAGCCAAAGAACAGGGAGGCCTATATCTTCCTTGGAAGCATCTATGCATCTATGGGAAGATTTGATGAAGCCCTGTCTCTTTTCGATAAACTCAGCAAGGAGGAACCTGAAGAGCCCCTTGCCTATTTCTATTCAGGTGCCCTCTATCTGGAGAAAAACTCTCCTGAAAAGGCAGAGGAGTATTTTAAAAAGGCTATTGAAAAGAGAGAGGATTTTGAGGGTGCTTACTTCTATCTCGGCCTTATACAGGAAATAAAGGAGAACCTCAAAGAGGCAGAAAGGTACTATAAAAAGACCCTTGAGCTCAATCCCCATAATCTACAGGCAAGAAATAGATTAAGCCAGCTCTACATAAGACAGAAATCTTACAAAGAGGCGATTACAGAGCTCAAGGAGTTTTTGAAACTTTTACCTCAGGACCTTGATGCCCACATGAGGCTTGGACTTCTTTATATGCAACAGGAGCTTTATGACAAGGCAATAGAGGAGTTCAGATTGATTCTTCAGAAAAGACCTGATGCGATTGAGCCAAGATATTATCTCGCCCTATCTCTTGGAGAACTCGGCAAAAACGACGAGGCAATGAAGGAACTCCAGAAAATCCTTGAACATGACCCTGAAAACATAAATGCCCTTCTGGGCCTCGGAAATTTCCTGGCAAGACAGAAAAGATATAAAGAGGCCCTTGATATATACGAAAAACTCCTCCAGCTCATACCAGACAGGCCCGATCCCTATCTGATAACAGGAAGCATTTACATCCAGTTAAACGATATAGAGAAGGCTATAGAGGTCCTGTTAAAGGGAACAGAGAGATTCCCTGAGCATCCTGACATGCACTTCAATCTTGCTGTTGCCTATGAAAAGAGCAAAGATTTTGGCTCCATGGAAAGGGAATTAAGGAAGACCATAGAGCTCGACCCTGAACATTACGAAGCCATGAACTATCTTGGCTATTCCTTTGCAGAAAGAGGCATAAATCTTGATGAGGCCCTGAGATTAATCCAGAGGGCCCTTGAACTTAAACCCGACAGTGCCCATATTATTGATAGCCTTGCCTGGGTATATTATAAAATGAAGAGGTACAATGATGCCCTAAGGGAGATGAAGAGGGCAGTAGAGCTCATAAAGGATGACCCAACCATGTTTGACCATCTTGGAGATATATATGATGCCCTCGGCATGAAAGACCTTGCAAGGGAGTCCTGGAAGAAGGCCCTTGAATTTATATACAAGGAGCCTGGACTTAAAGATAGCATAGAGAAAAAACTCTCAAGGTAGTGATCCTTCAAGCACCAGCAAAGATAAACTGGTTCCTTAAAGTGGGTCGAAAAAGACCTGATGGATATCATGAGATCCTGAGCCTCATGCAATTCATAACCCTTTATGATGAACTCTCTTTTACCCTATCAGAAGACATAACTGTTAGTATCGAAAATCCTGAGATGCTAAATATCCCTATGGAGGATAATCTTGTCTTCAAAACAGCCCTCAAACTTCAAGAGATAACAGGCACCACAAAAGGTGCGTCTATCAAGATGAAAAAAGAGATACCTTCAGGAGCTGGCCTTGGTGGTGGTAGCTCAGATGCTGCTGTAACCCTTAAGGGATTAAATGACCTCTGGTCCCTTGGACTTAAAAAAAAGGAACTTATGGATATTGCATCTAAGATTGGCTCTGATGTTCCCTTTTTCCTTAATGGACCTGCTGCACTTGTAAAAGGAAAGGGAGAAATAGTAGAAAAGGTAGATGTAAAGGAATCCAGGATTTTATTGCTTGTAAAACCACCAATCAGTATCTCCTCAAAATGGGCCTATTCAGAATTTGACAGGCTAAAGACTGAAGGAAAAAGCAATACCCTGTGGCATGATAATGCTATTAACGACCTTGAAGAGCCCGTCTTCACAAGGTATCCAGAACTCAAGGAGATAAAAGAGAAGCTGTTAAAATCAGGGGCCCTCTATGCAGCCATGACTGGCAGTGGTTCAACCCTCTTTGGTGTCTTCAATACAGAAGAGGAGGCACATAAGGCATTGTTAAACTTTGAGAACTTATGGACAAAGGTAGTAAGGACGATAGTAACACCTCAAGCTATCTGAGTCACCCTGAGGACCTCCTCAAGGGTTGTTATACCTTTAAGGACCTTTCTTAAACCATCCATCCTTAAAGTCTTCATTCCCATTGAGATAGCATACTGCTTTATTGTCTCACTATCCTTTTTCATGGATATGAACCCCCTTATCTCATTATCTATCAGAAATACCTCAAAAAGTCCTGTTCTTCCAAAATAACCACTGCCCTTGCATTCAGGACAGCCCTTTCCTCTAAAAAGCCTTTCTGGCGGTGTATCAAAATAATTCCTCTCAGCTGGTGATGGCTCATAGCTAATCTTACAATAAGGACAGATAGTCCTCACAAGCCTCTGGGCAATAACACCTGTAAGGGACGAGGCAAGGAGATAAGGCTCTATGCCCATATCAAGAAGCCTCGTAACAGCAGAGGGTGCATCATTAGTATGAAGGGTGCTGAGGACGAGATGACCTGTGAGGGATGCCTGTATTGCAATCTCTGCTGTCTCGAGGTCCCTTATCTCTCCAACCATTATGACATCAGGGTCCTGTCTCAGGATTGACCTCAAACCACTTGCAAAGGTCAGTCCTATCCTTGGATTTACCTGAATCTGGCCAATACCCTTCAGTTGATACTCCACAGGGTCTTCTATTGTTATAATGTTCTTTGTAACAGAATAAATCCTGTTAAGGAAGGCATAGAGTGTAGTAGTTTTTCCACTTCCTGTTGGACCTGTAACAAGTATTATGCCATTTGGCCTTGAAAGAAGCTCATTTATAATAAGAGAATGGTCCTCTTCAAGACCAATCTCTTCAAGTCCTTTAATCCCCTGCTGTCTATCAAGAAGGCGTAGCACCACCCTTTCTCCATAAACTGTTGGTATAATCGAGACCCTCACATCAATATCCCTTCCACCTATGAGAAGCCTTATCCTTCCATCCTGTGGAAGCCTCTTTTCTGCTATATCAAGATTTGCCATAACCTTCACCCTTGTAATAAGGGCATCCTGTATAACCTTAGGAGGGGTGAGAACCTTTGTAAGAATCCCATCAATCCTGTAGCGAATCTCGAGCTCTTTTTCATAGGGCTCTATATGGATGTCACTTGCCCTCTCTTTTACAGCCTCCTGGAGTATGGCATTTAGGAGCCTTATTATGGGAGCCTCCTCTGTAAGTTCAAGGAGGTCCTTTGGTCTCTCAAACTCTGTTGCAACCCTTGAGAGGTCTTCGCCACTTATAGTCTCCATAACCTCCTCTGCTGAGCCGAGCTGACCATAAAACCTTCCTATTAATTCAAGAATCTCATTCCTTGATACCATTTTCCATAAGGGTTTGAGTCCCCTCTTTCTTGCAATCTCAGAAAGACTGAGAATACCATTTTCATCAGAAACGAGCCCTATAAGTTCACCATCGGAGATCCTTAAAGGAAGGACAAGGTTTGCCTTTGCAAAGGAGATAGGTATCTCTCTAAGAAGGGATGGTTCAGCAGTGAGGTCCTTCAGCTCTATCCTGTCTGGCTCTAACATTGGAGTCTCTTATCTATTCCGGAAATTTCCTTGTCATCCTTATCCATCTGATAAACTCCCATGCTCTTAATCTTCTGGTATTTCATCGAATCCCCTCTTTCAGCTCTATCGTATAATTCGGTTCCACAAACTCTACCTCTGGCAATTTAGAAAGTCTCTCGAGGGCATTCTTTAAAGTCATACCCTCAGGAAGGCCTAACCTGTAAGTTTCACTCTTTTCAAAATATTCCTTAATCACAAGACCCTCTTCTCTTAATATCTCCTTTATCCTCTCTTGAGGTATATCCTTTTTAAACCGCAAAAGAACCTCTCCTTCTACATATCTCTGCGTTGATATGCTGAATTCCCTGCCCTTCTGAGAACTGATATCTGCAAGGTCCTGAGCGTCTCTCACTATATGAGGGGTGATGAATACAAGGAGATTAGTCTTTGCCTTCTGAGTGGCCTTATATTTAAAGAGCCACCCAAGAAGCGGGATATCTCCAAGGAGCGGCACTTTTCTCTCCACCTCTTCCTGCTTCTCCTGCATAAGACCACTTATAACAACAGTCTGTTTATCCTTAACTACCACTGTTGTCTTTGTAGAGCGTTTTGTTGTTGTAGGACCAATATTTATCAGGATATCTGTATTTGCCTCCTTCTTCACTGCTGATATCTCCTGATATATATCAAGTTTTACAGAGTCCCCTTCTGTTATATGGGGAGTTATCTTCAGGGTTATACCTACATCCTTTCTCTCTATGGAACTGAGAAGGATATTCTGGGCAGTGGCATCCCTTTCCCTTTTTGAGATAAAGGGTACATTCTCACCAACCACTATCTCAGCTTCTTTATTATCTGATGTAAGGATCTTTGGAGTTGAAAGGACATTCACACTGTCTCTGAACATATCAAGACTGAAAAGGGCAGCAAACCCCGGAACTGTAAGGGTAGAGGTTGTTGCTGTGCCATCAGGTTTGATAGTGGTAATAGGTATGTCAAGAAAATTTCCCATGCCTCCTGCACTGAGGCCGCTCAGTCCTGTAATGATGTTATAAAGGGTGGAGGTATCAACAGTACCAAATCCACCTATGATAACAGGCTCTCCTTTACTCCTTCCAATTACCCTCCACCTTGAGCCCAGCTCTTGAAGTTTATCTATGGAGGCCTCCACTATCATTGCCTCAACAAAGACCTGTCTTCTTTTTTTGTCGAGCTGTTTTATTATCTCTACAAGATTCTGGTAATCAGCAGATGAGGCGACAATAACAAGGCTGTTCGTTGCCTTATCAGCAGATATGGTTATACCCAGGGGTGACTCAAAGACCGGTGGAGGCGTCTGAGGACCACCTGTCTGGGGTCTCTGGACTGTTCCCTTTATTATTCCATCAAGAACCTTTGCCAGTTCCTCTGCATCGGCATTCTCAAGGAAATAGACATTTATCCTGCCCTTAGCTCCTTCAGGCTGGACATCGAGGAGCTCTATAAGTTTTTTTACTGTCTGTTTTGTCTCCACATCACCAAATATTATAATGGCATTAAGCCTTGGCTCAGAGGAGACCCAGAAATCCTGCTGGCCTGGCTGTCTCTGAGCACGACCCTTTAATCTGGAGAATCCCTCATTTATAATCTTTGCAACCTGATCTGATGATGCATATTTTAAAAATATAATCTCTGGCTCGAGCTCCTTTGAAGGTTTATCAATGACCTCGAGCATACTGAGAAGTTTTTCTATATTTGTACCTGAATCAACAATAAGGATAAAATTCCCTGGACCAAAGGCTGATATATAGCCATCCCTTGACACCATTGGTTGAAGGAACTTTACAGCCTCATCAGCAGATATGTATTGAAGGGGTACGAGTCTCACGATATAGGCCTCATTCACCTTCACTGGTTCTTTTACAATTGGAAGTCCTTTCTGCCTCGCCTCTCCAAGAGGAAGGATCTTATAGGCATCAACTCCTGAAGGCACCACTGTAAAACCCTTTAACTCAAGGACAGACATAAATAAATCATAGGCCTCGTCAATACTAATCTTTGATGGAGCAATAATCGTGAGCTTTCCCTTAACCCTCTCGTCGAATATAAAATTCTTCCCTGTAATCTCACTTATAAATTTTGTTATAACCGGAAGTTCCACATCGACAAAATTGAATGTTACCATCTTGCCTTTGGTTTGTCTTTGGTCACTTTGAGAAGAAGTTTGGGGGGTAGCATAAGTAGGGAAGAACAATAATATTATTAATCCCAGAAAAATTACCTTCTCTCTACACCATGACCTTTCCATCAATCTATCTCCTCCCTGACCTATTTTAATCTTCTGCACCACTGCACACCTGTCCAAAATAAAGTTTTAAAGGGCATGAGGCCAACTATTACTTACGCCATCAGTAAAAAGCACAAAAGGCGACTCCTTAATGTAATTTGTTAAATAACCTTTCATGACCTTAATATACCTCTCAGAAGCTCGAATAACC
>DAISHO010000051.1:0-10134 GCA_036822495.1 Thermodesulfovibrionales bacterium | reverse complement strand
CCTTCAGCCTGTAGCCTATAGTTCCTCATGCCCCTTTAAGATTTATCTTGGACAGGTGTAACTGGCAGGTATTTCTGAAGAACCTCAAGCATTGTCTTCTCATCAAAGGGTTTAACAAGATAATCCTTCACACCACTCTGAAGGGCCTTTATCCTGTGCTTCTCAGCACTCCTTGATGTAAGGACAACAACAGGTATATCCCTCCATTTCTGAGAGGTCTTTATTCTATGAACCAGCTCATAGCCATGCATTACAGGCATCTCAAGGTCCGTTATGATAAGGTCAATATTGTTTTCTTCAAGGACTTTCAGGGCTTCGAGGCCATTAGTTGCACTGAGGACCCTGAACTGTCTTGCCTCAAGAAAGAGGCTGAGATATTTTCTGACACTAAGAGAATCATCAACAACAAGGACTGTCTTCTTGCCCTCCTCTACAGGTATCTGGATTGACTCAGGAGGTCTGACCTCCTTCTGAAAGATCTTTATGGGATTCAGGACAAATCTCAGTCTTCCATCTCCAGATATGGTGGTACCTGAAAAGACTGAAATCCCTGAAAGAAATCTGCCCAGGGGTTTTATGATTGTCTCCTCCTGACCCCTGACCTCATCAACTATAAGACCGGTCTTTCTATCTATGAGATTACATACAATAAGGGGAGTGCTCACATTAGTAGCTCCTCCGTTTCTGGTGCAACCGAGGAGATTTGAAAGTCTCTTCACCTCAATCTCTGAACCCCTGTGGTTTATACGAGAAACCTCTCCAGTAAGAGAGACCTCTGAGACCTCTTCAACAAAATTCATAGGCAGGGCAAATTCCATATCACCTGCCTTTACAACTATTATATTTGTAATAGCAAGGGATGTGGGAACCTTTATGGTAAATGTGGTACCCATACCTATCTCAGAGTCTACCTCTATTGAACCACCTATCTGAGCAATAAGATTCCTCACTGCATCAAGTCCCATACCCCTTCCAGAGCCCATATCAGCTGATTGAGAAGTGGTAAAGCCAGGCATGAATATAAGGCTGAGAAGCTCCTGCTTTGACGGCTTATAGTCAGGCCTCATAAGACCAAGTTTAACAGCCTCATCAAATATCCTATATGTTGTGATACCCCTTCCATTATCATGAACCTCAATAACAACAACTGGCCCTTCTCTTCTTGCATTGAGCATTATAACCCCTGAAGGCTTCTTACCCTTCTGTCTTCTCTCATCAGGTCTTTCAATCCCATGGATAACAGCATTTCTTATGAGATGCATCAACGGATCAAAGAGCCTTTCAAAGATAACCTTATCAATCTTTGTATCTCCTCCTGAAATGAGAAGTTCTATCTCCTTTCCGTATTGCTGGGCCATCTCCCTGACAGGTCTTGAAAATCTCTGGAAGAGTCTTCCTATTTCAATCATCCTCATTTCTGATATCTCGGTTCTCAGAAGTTTTATAAGATTATCAATGGCCTTAAGGTCATCACCAAAAATCTCAAAGAACTCTGAAAGACCCTTAAGGGCCTCTGCTATATCTGAGGTCATCTCCTGAAGTTTTCTTGAAAAGAGATTAAGGTCATCGTATCTATCAAATTCAAGTTCTCCGAATTCTGAAAGAAGTGGATCAACATACTTAACACTGCCAGGAAGGGAATAGGCATATCTTTCAGAGAATGCTGTGACCTCTTTAAGAAGCTTCGCTCCTGAACTGCTCACCTCATCAGAAATCTCAAGGGCTTTTTTTATCTTCTCGAGCAGGTAGTTCTTTTTTATGGTAACCTCTCCTATAAGGTTGAGAACATTCTCTACTTGAGAAATATTAATCCTCACAAAATTACCCGTTAGTAGCTCAAGGTCTTCCTTTCTCCTGCCAAGGGATATCCTCTTCTCTGGTATTGGAGGAATATTAACTCCCTGAACTGTTACTTCACTACTAAAAGAAGTCATTTCTTCTGCAGGTAGAGCAGCAATAGTCGATGGAGATGTAACAACTGGTTTCTCCTCAACAGTCTCAACTGTTACTTCCTCCACCGCTATCTCTTTTAATCTATCTTCAATATACCTTATAACTTCCTCATCCCTTCCCTCTGTCTCCTTTTCACCACCTGCAACCTTTCTTACCTGCTCCTTTATGGAATCAAGTCCATAAAGAAGAATCTCCTTCAGGGATGGAGAGGCCTTTCTCTGACCATCCTTTATCTCTTCAAGGATGTCTTCCATCTTGTGGGCAATCCTGCTTATGACATTAAGTTTAACAAGGGCTGCCGCACCTTTAAGGGTATGGGCAGACCTGAAGAGGGACTCAATTGCTGAAGGCTCAGCCTCCTCAAGGCCTGAAATCCCTTCCTCAAGATTATGTATATGCTCTTCTGCCTCAGCAAGAAAGAATTCAAGAAGACCTGAAGTGTCGTAAGCCATTAAACAATCTCCCTTATCATGTAAGTCTCAAAGAATTTATTAAGATCGATAATCTCTTTTTCTGATATATCCTCTTTATTGTAAACAAAACTCGGGAGGCTATCTGAGAGGAAACCAATAGATTCCTTTAAAACATCGACCACAATAAGTATTCGGGTATCCTGACAGGTTAAAGAAGGACTGTGGATAGTTGCAATATCTATAACAGGAATAACCTCACCCCTTAAAGGTATAGCTCCTTTTATATATTCAGGAGCAAGGGGCACGGGGAATATCTCCTTCATCTCCACAACCTCTCTGAGATACTCTATGGGAATATAATAGGTCTTTCCTGCCCTTATAAAAGAACAATAAGCAGGCCTCTCTATCTCCCCTTGATCAGGCTTATTTAGCTCCTCATCCACCAAGATGTTTTTTTACTGTTAAAAGGAGGTCAAGGGGTTCGCAGGGCTTTGTAAGGTATTCATCAGCACCCTGTTTTGTCCCCCAGAGTTTATCACTCGGCTGGTCTTTCGATGTAAGAAGTATCACAGGGATATTCTTAAGTTTCTCGTCCTTCTTTATTTCTCTACAGACCTGAAAGCCATTCTTCTTAGGCATAACCACATCAAGGATTATGAGGTCGAAGGGCTCAGATTTAGCAAGTCTCTCAGCCTCCTCGCCATCAGTTGCTACAACAAGCTCATGTCCTGTCTGGGAAAGGACACTCTTTATAAACTGTATATCCGTAGGACTGTCTTCTGCAATAAGTATCCTCGACATCTCAAACCTCCTTTACTTTGTCTTTCTCTTAAGAATGCCTGCGCGAGTAAGGGTATAAATAATCCTTTTTACCTCGTTCTCATCCATTCCGCTCATATTAATTATATCATTCAGGGTTCTTCTTCCGTCAATGAGTGAGAAGATCCTCAATTCATTATCATCAAGGTTAATATCCTCCATTGCCACATCAGTCATCAGTCTTATAAATACCATGTTTGGATCCTGGAACATCTTTGCAGCATATTTTCTCTCATCAACCCTTCTTGCACCCTCAAGTATCAGATGAGAGGCAGGTATCCTTATCTTTATGTCACTGAGATGTTCTGGTATCTGCATCTTTTCAAAAAAGAAATTACCGCTATCAAGTTCCATAGAAGAATAAACAGCCTCTCGAGTACGCTCTTCAAGTATCTTCATTATCTCATTCTCTGTGAGTATCTTCTCATTAACAAAGGCCCGCAGGATTGGAATCCCTGATTTCTTTGCAGTCCTGTAGGCCCTGTAAAAGGCCTCTTTTGATATCTGCATCTTCTTCTCTATAATCTCCCCTGAAAGAAGGCTCTTCCCCTGCTTGCTTGTTGAACCATAATAAATATTCCCTTTATCAAAATATATCTCTGCTGTCATTAGTGGTGAATAAAGGGAAAGTTTACCCGTAACCTTCGTTGTATCAAGAAGCTGCAGGAGGTCAGAGACACTAAAGTCAGCAAGGTCACCAGAAAGGATAATACTTGAGGTCTTTATAACGCCAGAATGTTTAAGAATATCTGAGATTATCCTCTGAAGTAATACAGGAAGGTCTTTGTAGAGATATCTGCTCAGAAGCCTATCAATGGTCTCCTCAACTGAGACCTCAGTGACAATACCTGCCTCCTCCAGTGTCTCAGCCACTGCCTCAAGCTCTTCCTCAGGACTCAGGATTGAATTGACCTTCTCAACAAGCTCCTCTGGTTGAAAGGGTTTTATAAAATAATCAACTACACCGAACTCTTCAGTAAACTTCTCACCAACAGCCTCTCCCTTAGCAGTTATTAAGATTATAGGTACATCCTTAAGAACAGGATTCTTCCTTGCGAGTTTACAGAACTGATAGCCATTCATCCTCGGCATCACAAAATCAACAAGTATTAGAGAGGGAGATACCTTCTGGGCAATCTCAAGACCCTTCTCACCATCCTCTGCGGTATAGACATTGTAGCCGTTTTCCTTAAGCACTACCTCTGCAAGTTTTCTTACAGTAGGACTGTCATCTATGACCACAACATTACCTTTAGCCATAAATTACTTCTTCCTCAAGATATCCATTGCCTTCATTAAGCTCAGTTTCATTCTTGTGAAGGCATCTGCAAGGGTCTTTATCTCATTTTGGATCTTTACCTCAAAGTCCCTTTCAAAATTTCCACGGCTTATCTCATCAGCTGTCTGGACAAGCTCCTCAATGGGTTTTATAATACTTGCCTTTATGAGTCTGTCAATTACAAAGATAACAACGAGGAAGAGAAGACTATAAACAATGGAAAATAAAATAAGAGCCCTTCTGGCATTCTGTATGGGCACATTTGCAGGCACATATACAGTATTTGCACCGATTATTTCACCCTCCTTCCAGTTATAACCTGATTCAGTTCCGTATCTCTTTTTCTGATCCTCTGTGGCTATGCTGGGATCTCCATGACATCTAAGGCAATGAGCATCGACAACTATTGGAGTCATTATCACATAAGAGCTACCCTGAGGTGTTTCTATAAACCCACGCCACTGCCCTTTAATCTTTCCCATTCTGAATTCATTGATCTTTTCTGTTTCAAACTGATTTGCTCTGTTAACTGGATTTAAAGGATTTATGGATGCAAACTTAAAAGAATACTGCCTGTCAGATTCTGTGATAATATCTGATATCTCTCTTATGACATAAAAACCTGAGGTAAGTTCCACGGGTTCCTTATTGGTAAGTTCTTCAAGCACAGGTCTTATGGTACCGCCAACATATTCCTTTATGGCATCCATTGCCCTGAGCATCATCTGTGCCCGCTCGATGCTTTCCTTTTCTGCATTCTTTAAAAGTATCTGGTAGCTTATTGCAACAATAAGCGGTAATGACACAAGATAGACAAGCACCATTATCAATGTAAAGCTCTTTCTCAATTTGACATTTCTGAACATCTTTCACTCCTTTTATATTTTAAATTTAGAAATAAATCTTCCCTGCTCAGAAGCAGGTAACTCCTTAGAAAGGGATTCCACCAGCCTTGAATAATCTTCCTGAGGCATTGGTTCACCTCTTCTGTAGCCAAGTTTTGAAAAATTATCCTCTATAATCAATTTACCAATAGGACCAATTAAATCAACAAAGGCGACTTCTAACCTCTGCACATCATCTGGTTTAACTGTTGCAGTGCTCTTTGCGGTAATCTCCTCCATACCCAGTGATTCAAGCAGGCTCTGTGTGAGAATCCCCTCAGCCCTGGCTGGAGCCTTAACACCTTTAAGAAAGAAATGTTCTACAGGTAAGGCATTCTTAAGACTCTTTAAGCATTCCTCATTCTTCGAGGTGCCAAGGGTGATGTAGATAACCTCTCCATCCTCTATATAGACCTTAAGGAGATGGGCCTCATCCTGAAGTTTTACAGACAGAACTCCGTTCTCTCCCTTTTTTAGGTACTGCCTAAGAATACCTGAAAGATTCATCTACTAACAGCCCCTGAGACTCCTTATGTAAGTACCTATCTTCTTACCATTCTTTACTATATATCTAACAGAGACCTTTTCACCAATCTCTATCTTCAGTCTTTCTATCCTTGAAAAGATTGAGCTGTCTTCAATATAGATGGTAATATCTTTGCCGTCCTTCTCCTGAACAACAATGGTCTTATTAACCTTATCAACACTCATGAGTTTTCCCTTGATAAGCCCCGACTCCTCAGCAAAAGCAGTAATAGCTCCTGAGAAGGCAATGGCAACAATAATTATAACAATTAAAAGCCTTCCGAGTTTCATCCTTAACCTCCTTAATCTTAAATCAAACCCGGGAAGGGGTTTATTAAATTATACCACAGAATAAGAAAGTAAATACTTTCGCCCTAAAAACATATCTTAAAAGGTCAGAAGTAGGTGAAAAGGGTAAACCCGGGAAAATCCAGTCCTCAAAGAATGCCATGGATTCTGTAAGGCACGGAGACAGGATAAGGCATACCCAACTTTTTATCTTTATGTAATTGCCTTCACAACAGTGTGTAATCCATTACACACAAATGGAAAAATGGGGAGAGTCCCCAATTTATTTTTTTAAAAATTTATTAAAAATAAGCAGTTATGGTGTTGTGAATATAAAAAAATAGGGAGTGTCCCGAATTTCTAATTGGCACAGGATTTGCTTATTACTGATACAGGAGGTTCAAAAATGACAAGGTTTTCTTCTTATAAGAAAGGATTTTTGATATACCTCTTTACATGGTCTCTATTCCTTAGTGGTTTAATCTCAAATCTCCAGGCCCTCACCCCTCCTAAGCAGGCAGATTATTGCTATCTACCGCCCTTTGTAATGGACCCAAATACACCACCAAATATAACTATTGTTTATGAAAAGGGTTCTGATATCCTGAAAAGGGCATACCCAACAACCTATAACAGCAGTTTTACCTATTATGGATTCTTTGACAGCAATGCCTATTATAAATGGAATAATAGCGGCAAATATTTTGAAAAGGTAAATTGTACACCATCAGCAACAGACCTTGATTGTCTTTCGGGTAATCTCCTTAACTGGGCACTCATGAGTTCCCTTGATCTTTCAAGAAAGGCCCTTGTAGGATTTGGCTGGCCTGATACAGGTGCAGGCACAAGTGCAGGAGAGGTCTTTACTTATTCAGGAAATTTCAATGGTAATAAAACACCAATAAGTTATGGTCAATGGGCAGATGGTAACTCTATCTGTATAGGAACAACATTAAATATAGGTGGTTCAAATTATACTTATTCCTTTAAGCTTTCTAAGTCCACAGGTAGCAATCCTACAGGTTTGAATATTTATAGAGTATCTGGTTCCGTATCCCCATCCTGCAGTGGTTCTTCATTTGTTTCAGGTTCTGTGGCAATGAAGTTTACTAATGAAAAGAGGATTGGCATAATCCAGAAATATATAGACAAGGATCAGGATTATAAATACGATATAGATGCACCAAGATTCAGCATCAGAAGGTGGAATAATGGTGCTGATAAACAGAGCGATATTATTGCGGAAGCAACCTATAGCAGCGATACAAATAGAAATGCCCTCTTTAAGGCAATCCTTACAGCTATCTCAAAGGCACCCCCAGATGACCCACAGACCTCTTATCTTGGACTCATGATGAAGGACATAATAAATTATTACAGAGGTGCCTCTGCATCCTTTATTGATAATGATGGTACTACCCAGACCCCCTATGACTGGTCCAGAGACCCTGCAAAGAAATGCAGAAAGACCTTTACCCTATTTGTAACCACAGGAACATATCTAGGCACAGATACGGACAAACTAAGCTCTTCATCATGCTCAGGTCTTACATACACTGATGCCTTTCCAACCAATACATGCTATGGTTTCAATACAGATTTATCATCAGAGGAGGGATTCCAGAACATAAGGACTTATATTCTCCATACAACCTTTTATGGAAGCGGTGCAGGAAATGAGCCTCAGCTCAGATACTCAGCCTATATAGGCGGAGGAGAGTATTTCAAAATAGATGATCCATCAAAGTTTGAGGCAAAACTCGAAGAGGCCATACTCAATATCCTTGCCAGTGCATCATCAGGTTCTACAGTTGCAACCCTTACCACTCAGACCCGTGGCTCCTCCTCCCTTACACAGGCCTATTTTTATCCGAGAAGGACAGACAACCAGCTTCTTAAATGGACAGGTTATCTGAGGCTCTTCTGGTCTGATGTAGCAGCAAACCTGAGGGAGGATACGGAAAACTATGCCTATCTCGATGAGAAGAAGGACAAAATCCTTACATTTATCCTTGATGAAACCATAAGTCCTCCCCAGTATGTTGGAAGGCTTTACGAAGTAAAGAACGAGATGCTCTATCCCGAGGGTCTCAATAGGGGAGCCTATTTGAAGATAAATTCCTGTAACCCGACTGATACAGGGAATGAAAAAAAGTTGAATGAAGATATCCTTGCCATCTGGAATGCCCAGAACAGGGTCGGTTCACGGTCATATCCTGATGGATTAAAAGAAACAAACCCGGAGCTAAGAAATATAAAAATAGCAATAGGAGACCCTTCTGGATTTGCAGTCTCGGGTGATTTCAAGGATTTTACCACAGCCCTTAACTCCACACTACAGCCCTTCTGGAGCTACGAGAGTTATTGCTCTAATAACCCTGATAGGTGGTGTTTCACAAATTCAGACTGTAACTATTGCACTGTAACAGGCAGGGCATGCCCTGGTGGCTCTAACAGTGAATGTAATTATTGCTCAGGGAATACGGAATTAATATGTAATAGCGATACAGATTGCACAATTGACTATGGAATCTGCCAGTTACCACCAGGATATTCCAAATACTGCACAAATGCCCCATCTGTAACCTGTAACGCAGATAGTGAATGTTCTGCCTATCAGATATGTAATACTACTGCAGGAACCTGCCAGAATAACCCTGGCAAAACCTGCACCACTAACGCAGATTGCGTAGGCTATTGCAAGGGCCTATGCAGTGGTAATCCTAACAGGTTCTGTTTATCTGATACAGACTGTCAAGATAACTACGGTACCTGTGTAACTACCTCTACATGCCAGACAGGCTTTACTTGCACCTCTGTCTGTGATACAGATTGTGCCACTTCAGTCATAAAATATATTCGTGGTTATGATAAGCCCTCTCCAAAAGGAGGGAGCTTCAGGATAAGGCATGAATGTAAGACAAATGCTGACTGCCCATCGGGCTCCTGTGTAGCAGGGGTTTGCAGTGGTTCTGACCTTACAAATACACTTAAACTCGGTGACATTGTCTACTCAACACCAAGGATATCTCCTGACGATGTTGTAAATGGTTATGATACCATCTACAAAGATGAGACCTACACAGAGTTTATAAATGAGATTATAAAGACAAAGATGCCCATAATAATCGTGGGAGCAAATGATGGAATGGTCCATGCCTTTAAGATGGCAAAACTTAAAGATATAATACCTCCATCAACCTCTGATAATGGTTATCAGGTAAGTAAATTTGTAGATAGCTTAACTGATAATGATCCTCCCCTTGACCTTGGTAAAGAGGTATGGTCATATATACCATATAATTCTATTCCCTATCTCAAATGGTATTGCCAGGATGACTATTGTCACATCCCCATGGTAGATGCAAGGTTCACTGTCCTTGATGCCTCCATAAATGGTGATGCTGGAGCAACAAGGACCAAGGATTCATGGAAAAGATTATTAATAGGAGCAATGGGTATAGGTGGAAAAAAGATTGTTACTGCTGATAACAGGAACCTGAGTTCGTCCATCTTTGTAATTGATATAACAGAGCCAGAAAATCCCAGCCTCCTCTGGGAAACTCCCCTTCCTGACAACACCCTTACGACCTCAAATCCTGCAGTAGTGAGATTTGGCGCATCAGACAAGAATGGCTCCTGGTATATAATTATAGGTAGTGGACCTTCAGGTATAACAACAAACCAGCTTGAATATAAATCTGGAAATGCCTATCTCTATGTCTTTGACCTAAAGACAGGTGAACTTAAAAAATCCATAGACACAGGTCTTAATGGTTATGCTATTGGAGACATTATGGCAGTTGATATGGATTCAGATTATAATGTAGATGACCTCTATTTCGGCACCTACAAGGGTACAGGTTTATCCCAGACCGGACAGATATATAGATTCAGATTCAGAAATGATACAACTTATTATGATAATCCAGGTGCCTGGACAAACAGCATGCTTTCAATGGTAATTAATGTG
>DAISHO010000050.1:0-10223 GCA_036822495.1 Thermodesulfovibrionales bacterium | reverse complement strand
GTTTTCACTATTTACAAGGAGGGCATCATCATAAAAGGCAAAGTCCCTTATGCCACGGTTATATAAGTCAATAATCTCTTTTATCACCTCCTCAGGAGGCCTCTGGACAAAGTTTTCATTGAAGATCCCGGAGGCACAATAGGTGCATCGGAAAGGGCATCCCTTTGAGGTCATAAGGGGTGCAAATTTCCATCTCATAATTCCGAGTTTATAATATGGTTCAGGGTCTTTCTCTTTTTTTAATCGGTAACCAAAGGTTCTCAGATAGGTGCTGAAGCCCTTTTCTACACTTCCCTGAAATACACCATCAGCAGGAATATTCTTTATGGCATGTTCTGGCAAAAGGGTTGCGTAAAGCCCTCCAAGTATTACAGGAGTATCTTTGTAATATTTTTTCAATTCTTCAACAGTCTCCTTTACACCAGTATACCAGTATGTCATCACAGAGGTTACAAGTATAATATCTGGCTCAGGAAGACTTTTTATCCTTTCTCCGAATTCCTCTCGTGTGATTCCATATCTTGAAAATCTTCTTGGTATCCTTTTCAGGATATCTGGTTTTTTAATCTCCTCTCTGAGGTATTTGCCTGTACCGTAGGCTTTCTGCTTTATCGTCTCAAGACAGTCAATAAATTCTACTTTTACTCTATATTGGCTCAGGTACTCTCCAACCCTAAGAAGCCCCAGTGGTGCACTCCAGAGGTTTAGACAAGAAAAGTCATGAACCCAGGGATTTACAAGAAGAAACCTCATATTATTTATTATGCTATAATAAATCAGTAATTTCATTAAGAAAGAGGGATTTTATGCCAGAGGTAGAAGAAAAGGTTTACAGACTTGAGGCAGTGCTTGAAGAGTTTATAAAAAGCACCGGAATAGAGTTTAACAAACTCTACAATGCTCAGCTCCGAACAGAGATGGAACTTCAGGAATTGAAAAAAACACTGGAGCAGAGTAGCAAGGCCTTTGAGGAGAGATTAGAGAAGGATAGGAAGAGGTTAGAGGAGGAGAGGAAGGCCTTTGAGGAGAGGTTAGAAAGGGACAAGAAGGTCTTTGAGGAGAGATTAGAAAGGGACAGGAAGGCCTTTGAGGAGAGATTAGAGAAGGATAGGAGGAGGTTAGAGGAGGAGAGGAAGGCCTTTGAGGAGAGATTAGAAAGGGACAAGAAGGCCTTTGAGGAGAGGTTAGAAAGGGAAAACAGGGCTTTTCAGGAAAGATTGGAGCAGGAAAAAAAGAGGGCAGAGGAGGAGTTGAAGGCTTGGAGGGCTGATATGAATAAGAAATGGGGAGAGGTTACTAATAAACTTGGTACATTTGCTGAGGATATGGTAGCTCCTAATATTAAAGGTATTGCAGAGAGATACTTTGGATGTGAGGAACTGGATGACTTTATGGTAAGGAGAAAGAAGAGGCATTCTATTGATAGGTCAAAAAAGAGGGAGTTTGATGTGATAGGTGTATGTGGAGATATTGTAATAGTGAATGAGACAAAGTCAACACCAAAAATAGAATATATTAATGAATTTATTAATGCTCTGGGGGAATTCTATGACTATTTTCCTGAATATAAAGGCAAGAGACTTATCCCTGTATTTGCTTCATTATATATGGATGAAGGAATAGTTAACTACCTTTCAAAGAATGGTATTTACGCAATGGCCATGAGAGAAGATACAATGGACCTTCTTAACTATGATGAGGTTAAAGGTAATTTATAAACCTATGTAATAATCCTGTAGAGCCTTTATGGTCAATGTCTTCTCTTTCAGTTTTTCAATAGCACTCACCACTGCCCTTGCACCTGCGATAGTTGTAGTATAGGGTATCATATATTGCAGGGCACTGTTTCTTATATAGAAGGAATCCCTTTTTGATTTTGCATCACTAACGGTGTTTATGATGAAGTGAATCTCGTTGTTCTTTATGAGGTCCACGATATTCGGTCTTCCTTCCTGAATCTTATTTACAACCTCTACATCCAGCCCTCTTGACCTTAGAAACTCTGCAGTCCCTCTCGTGGCAACTACACTCAGACCAAGGGCTTTCAGCCTTTTTACAAGTTCAACAGTGTGTGGTTTGTCCTTGTCCTTAACACTGAAGAATATCTTTCCATTTACAGGTATCCTGTTATTAGAGGCAGCCTCGGCCTTCCAGTAGGCAAGGCCGAAACTCATATCAATACCCATCACCTCACCAGTGGACTTCATCTCTGGTCCGAGAATAGTATCAACACCCGGGAATCTATCAAAGGGAAAGACCGCTTCCTTAACTGCTACATGTTTTATCTCAGGGTCTTTTGTTATGCCGAGTTCTTTCAGGGTCTTGCCCACCATTAATTTTGCTGCTATCTTTGCAAGGGGCAATCCAGTAGCCTTGCTCACAAAGGGAACTGTCCTTGATGCCCTCGGATTTACCTCAAGGACATATATCTCAGAACCCTTTACTGCAAACTGGATATTTATCAGTCCTATTACATTGAGCTCCTTTGCAAGAAGCCTTGTTTGCCTCTTGATCTCTTCTATGAGCTCCTTCTTGAGAGAATAGGGTGGAAGGGAACAGGCTGAATCACCAGAATGTATTCCAGCCTCTTCAATATGCTCCATTACACCACCTATTATCTGGGTAATACCGTCAGAGAGGGCATCTACATCAACCTCTATGGCATCTTCAAGATATTTGTCAATCAATACAGGATGCTCTGGTGAAGCCTTTACTGCCTTCTCCATGTAGTTTACGAGGCTTTCAGGATCATAGACGATCTCCATTGCCCTTCCACCAAGTACATAGGAGGGCCTTACAAGGACTGGATAACCTATGGAGCTTGCAACAGCCAGGGCCTCTTCTACAGAAAGGGCCGTTCCGCTCAGGGGCTGTTTTAGATCAAGTTTTTCAAGAAGCTCCTTGAATTTCTTTCTATCCTCAGCCCTGTCTATCTCACTTGGTGGTGTGCCAAGGATCTTAACACCATAAGCCTCTAGCGGCACAGCAAGCTTAAGGGGTGTCTGGCCACCGAACTGTACTATTACTCCTTCAGGCTTCTCCCTTTCTATAATATTGAGGACATCCTCAATGGTGAGGGGTTCAAAATAGAGCCTGTCAGAGGTATCGTAGTCTGTACTGACTGTCTCGGGATTACAGTTTACCATAATGGTCTCGTATCCGAGTTCCTTCAGACTGAAGACTGCGTGGACACAGCAGTAATCAAATTCAATCCCCTGGCCAATCCTGTTAGGACCTGAGCCGAGAATAACAACCTTTTTCCTCTCAGACGGTGGAAATTCTGATTCAGCTATTCCTTTACTGTTACTTACTCCTCCAACTGCTGTTATACCCTTTTCTGTAATCTTAAAAAAAGGTCTCTCATAGGTTGAATAAAGATAAGGTGTGTAGGCCTCAAATTCTGCTGCACAAGTATCAACAAGTTTGTAGGAGGGTATAATGTTTAGCCTTTTTCTTAACTCCCTTATCTCTGATTCCTTTTTTCCTGTAAGAAAGGCAATCTGCCTGTCAGAAAAGCCATACTCCTTTGACTTTTGAATCAGGTCTTCTATACCTTTTGTCTTGATCTCTTTTTCGAGGTCTATTATCTCCTTTATCTGGGCAAGAAACCACGGGTCTATCTTTGTGAGCTCGTGAATCTTCTCTATAGAGAAGT
The DNA here is from genome assembly GCA_036822495.1 of Thermodesulfovibrionales bacterium. Lineage (GTDB taxonomy): Bacteria > Nitrospirota > Thermodesulfovibrionia > Thermodesulfovibrionales > CALJEL01 > CALJEL01. Next base: position 6,568 of record DAISHO010000050.1, on the reverse strand, counting down.
CCCTCCTCATTGCCTCAGCAATATAAAGGAGTCTTTCAGCATTGGGTGTCCTGAGTTTTGAGATTATCCCTTCTATGTCTGTTTCAATAGGGTCGAAACCGGAGAGTCCTATCTCGAGACTCCTTAAGGCCTTCTGGAGTGATTCCTTAAAGGTCCTTCCTATTGCCATTACTTCTCCAACGGACTTCATCTGAGTGGTAAGGGTAGGGTCTGCTTCAGGGAATTTTTCGAAGGTAAATCGGGGTATCTTTGTGACGACATAGTCAATAGTTGGTTCAAAGCTTGCTGGCGTGGTCTTTGTTATATCATTCTTCAGCTCATCAAGGGTATATCCAACAGCAAGTTTTGCAGCGATCTTTGCAATGGGAAAACCTGTTGCCTTACTTGCAAGGGCAGAGCTCCTTGAAACCCTCGGGTTCATCTCTATAACAACCATCCTGCCATCCTTAGGATTTACGGCAAACTGGATATTGGAACCACCGGTATCCACACCTATGGCCCTTATGACCTTAATTGCTGCATCCCTCATCCTCTGGTATTCCTTGTCTGTAAGGGTCTGGGCTGGTGCTACAGTAATGGAGTCTCCTGTGTGAACACCCATTGGGTCAAAGTTTTCTATTGAGCAGATTATGATTACATTATCTTTACAGTCCCGCACTACCTCAAGCTCATATTCCTTCCAGCCAAGGACAGATTCCTCTACAAGAACCTGATGGACAGGACTGAGCTTTAGACCCCTTTCGAGGATCTCCCTGTATTCTTCCCTGTTGTAAGCAACACCTCCACCTGTCCCACCAAGGGTAAAGGCAGGTCTCAGGATTACAGGAAAACCTATCCATTCAATCGCCTCAAGTCCTTCCTGGAGGCTTGTTACAGCAGCACTCTTTGGAACCTCAAGGCCTATGGATGCCATTGTCTTTTTGAAGAGTTCCCTGTCTTCTGCCTTTTTAATAGCCTCTGGTTTTGCACCTATTAACTCAACACCAAATCTCTCGAGGACTCCTCTTCTGTAAAGCTCCATGGAGAGATTCAGGCCTGTCTGGCCACCCATTGTGGGCAGAAGGGCATCGGGTCTTTCTATCTCTATAATCTTTTCGACAACCTCGGGTATGAGGGGTTCTATGTAAGTCCTGTCTGCCATCTCAGGGTCTGTCATGATAGTGGCAGGATTAGAATTTACAAGCACCACCTTGTATCCCTCTTCCCTGAGGGCCTTGCATGCCTGAGTTCCTGAATAGTCAAACTCACAGGCCTGACCTATTATGATAGGCCCTGAGCCTATGAGCATTATCTTTTTTATGTCAGTCCTTTTTGTCATATGAGCTGAAGCAGACACAAGTGATTTAGTGATTTAGAACCTAATTCACTAAATCACTTCAGATATGCTGTAGCCTATTTCCTGTCGCCTATGGCCTGTAGCCTGTCTCCTAAGCTTAAACCTATTATTTCGCTCCATTTTTTTAGCTCTTTGAGGAGTGCATTGATTCGTTCAGGCTCTCTGTCTGCATAAATCACCCTTCTACTGCCATTCTGAAGCTCAATCTGAAGGAGAAAGAGTTCTTCTGGTTCTGTAAAATCAGGTAAGACTGTGCCGTGCTGAAGGGCTACCTGCTTTACAATCCTGGCACCCTCAATATTGTCTATTTTAAATACCTCTTTTTTGATTGAGATAGATTTTACTTGATTCAGGTCAAAATTTTCTACCCTCTTTATGATAAAGGAAGGGTATCTTATGCTTACCACATCTCTAAAGAATATTACCTCAAGGGGTTTTTCCCTGAAGATACGGAGTCGCAGGAATAAGAAGAGGGCTCCTGTTAAGATGCAGAAGTTAATAAGCTCAAAGACCTTTAAAGGAAAGTTCATGGCATAAATTATGAAGAGAATCCCGCTAAGGATAGTGGCTACAATAAGTGAGGTCACTTCTTTGTTCATTAATGCAGTATGAATGATGCTTTTCTTTTCAGCTTTGTATAAGAATGTCTGGAGTGTAAGAGCCTCTGGTGTTATGATCAATCTATATGTTCCATCAACTGATACTTCTTCAGCAGGCATTGTCATTTAAAATAGACGATCTTACTTCCACCAAGGTGGAGGGGTATCTCTGCCCTTTCAGACCAGAGGCCTTTTAAAAGGTGTTCAGTTTCAGCATAGGCAATGAGGACATCTCCAAAGAAGGCATAACATTCACCTGCCTCTACAGTCTTTGTGAGTCTGCATTCAATGTAACCAGCGGCTCCTTCTATTACAGGAGGCTTTATCTTTCTTGCAGGCACTGTCTTGAGCTTTGCAAGCTTGAATTTATCAGAGTCCTTCCCGGAACTCCTGCCGCAAATCCAGAGGGCATTGAGATGGGCCTTTGTGGGGATACTGATGCCGAATTCCTTTGTCTCCTTTATGAGTCTTGCAGTGTAGGCCTTCTTTGATACGCATACAATCACGATAGGTGGTTCCTCACTTACAGGTGTTGCCCAGGCACAGGTCATGACATTGGGTCTTCCATCTTTTGAAATACTTGTAAGAAAGAAAGTAAGTTTTGGATGAAGGAGATGATAAATCTCAGAACTTATTTCTTTAAGCATCAGGCACCTCATATCTGTCTAAGATAAAATGTAAAGGGTCATCAGGCCGAAAAAGCACATAAGGTGAAACCTTAATGTAATTTGTTAAATAACCTTTCATGACCTTAATATACCTTGCAAAAGCTTGAATAACCTTTTCTACCTTTTAAATAAATTCTGTCGCTTCTTTTGTGTTTTTGAGGCCTTGTGCCCATTTTAAAAGCCCATCTCATTTGTTTTGGACAGCTGAGGTACTCCCTCAACTGTTACTTCGCTGAGAATCAATCAATTCTCTGAATCTCTTAAACAGGTGTGTTGAGTCATTAGGACCTGGACCTGCCTCTGGATGGTGCTGGACAGAAAATAAAGGATATTCCACATGCTCCATGCCTTCCTCTGAACCATCAAAGAGGTTCTGGTGCGTGAGCCTTACCTGTCCTTTAAGACTTTGTATGTCAACGCAGTAATTATGGTTCTGGGAGGTTATCTCAACCCTGCCTGTCTTAAGGTCCTTTACAGGGTGATTTCCACCGTGATGACCGAATTTCAATTTATAAGTCCTTCCACCAAGGGCAAGGCCAATTATCTGGTGACCGAGACATATACCAAAGATGGGCTTTTTACCGATGAGCTTTTTTGTATTCTCTATTGCAGAGGTAACTGTCTGGGGGTCTCCTGGACCATTGCTAAGGAGTATTCCATCAGGGTTGAGCTCAAGGACAGCCTCTGCTGGAGTCATGGCAGGAACAACCGTTATGTCAAATCCAGCCTCGTAGAGATTTCTCAAGATATTAAATTTCACTCCAAAATCATATACCACTACCCTTACTCTTCTTTCATTAAAGAAGGCAGAAGTAGGGCATGGCCATTTCCAGCAACCCTCATTCCAGACATATTGCTTTTGAGAGGTTACCTCTTTAACAAGGTCCATCTGAGATATGCCTGGATGAGCCCGCACCTTCTTGAGAAGGCTTTGAGGATTCAGGTCCAAAGAGGAAAGAATCCCCATCTGACAGCCCTTTGTTCTCAAGTGCCTTGTTAAGGCCCTTGTGTCAATGCCACTTATGGCAGGGATATTGTATTCCCTGAGAAATTCTTGAAGACTTTTCTTTGCCCTCCAGTTACTGTAAAACCTTGAATATTCCTTAACAACAAAACCCTCAACCTTTGGACCTCCTGAGGACTCCATGTCTTCAGGATTTATTCCATAGTTTCCAATCTCTGTATAGGTAAGGACTACTATCTGACCTTTGTAAGAAGGGTCTGTAAGAATCTCCTGATAACCCGTTATGGATGTATTGAAAACGACCTCTCCTATCCTTTCTGCCTCTGCACCAAAGGATTCGCCTGTAAAGAATGTCCCATCAGAGAGCAACAGTATCGCCTTTTTCATTGTTTAATTATACCATACTTTTATCTTCCTCACATTAGATTTAGATTTTCTATACCATACTACAGGTAAGGCAATCTATAGTTTTAGAACTATTGTTTTATATAAATTTCCCTTTTTGATAACCTTGCAATTCTTCTATCAATAAGTGTAAATTTTTATAGATATTATGAGGGTTTTGCTTTGTATAAGCAACAGACTCTTTACTGAGGCTTTATACCAATTTTTAAGTAAAGATGGTTTTATAATTCCTATCCTTGAAGATAAAGACAGAGCCTCAAGGCCAGATATTATCCTTACAGATTTCTGCAGGTTATGTTCAGGGATCAGTCATCATTATCCTGAGTCAAAGATTCTGCTCATTGATACAGGATTAAAGCATGAACAGATTATTGCAGCCCTTACCTCTCATAAATTATCTGGTGTTATTTCTACTAATACTGACCTTGCACTGTTTAAAAAGGCTCTAAAAGTAGTAAATGATGGTCAGATATGGCTTGACAATGAACTGTTGAAGGCCTTTATGTATAATGTGAGTATTATCAAAAAGGGAAAGATTAATCTTTCACCAAAGGAAAGGGAGATTGCCCATCTTGTATGTCAGGGCCTCACCAATAAGGAGATTGCTGTAAAACTCTCTTTGAGCGAGCAGACTGTTAAGGCCCATCTGAACAGGGTCTTTAAGAAATTCAATATCTCAAACCGTTCCCAGCTTGTATCCTTCTTTTTAAATCACATGTCAAATCTTTAGTTTTAAAATTTAAGGAAAATATTTTCGCACAGGGATTTTAGAACAATTTTTTTTATTGATTTAACCTTCTGTACAATTGAACCTTCCCCTGTCTTCTGCTATAAATAAACTGAAGTATAGGTCATTATTATCGAGGTATATATTCTATGCCTTCATTAATCGTCAGTATTGTTTTACTAATTAGTCTTATTCAATCCGATTCACCTGTGAAAGTGAGCCTTTCTAATGACCAGGTATTAATTCATTTATCAGAAGGCCAGATAGGACCTGTTCAATCTGAGATACCTCTTAGATTTCTTATCCTATCCAGTGTGACTCCATGGTCTATCCATTATCAAGCAACTCCTTTAAAAGGCCCTTCAGGAGAGATCGGACCTGAACAGCTCTTAATCCTTACCCCATATACAAACAGGTTTGATACCCTTGATGTCCAGAGACTCATTGCAAGAGGAGAAAAGGCAGCACAGTCTCCTGTAGAGGTTTCAAATATAAGGATAGGATTTTTCAGCAAAGGAGACGAAAGACCTGGCGTATATGAAGGTCAGCTCTTTTCTCCAGATGGTGGACCTACTATATTTGTGAAGGTAATTATAGAGCCACTCATTCCTTCAAAGGGAGAGGCAATAATTAAATTAAGGCAGGAAAAGGGACCAGTAAGTATATCTTTTAAACCTGAGAAGATTCACTTTCCTGTAACTGGAAGGCCTGGTGAATATGATGCTGATAACCCAATCCATCTGACTGTTGAAGGTAAAAACAGGTTTGTTATAAAGGTTCAGGCAACTCCCCTGAAAGGACCTGACGGTTTTATACCTCCCGAGAGGATATTTGTTAACCCTGGTAATGGCCATTATTATAGCCTTGATAAGCCAGTGGTTGTCCTGAGAACAAAGGGAGGCCCAAAGAAGGGGGAGTTTTTTGCTGACCTGCTTTTTAGAATCAAAACCACCTGGCAGGATAGGGCTGGTCTGTATGAAGGAGAGCTTATCATTACCTTTGAACCAGACATAGAAGAGCCTCATATATTCTGAGGAGCCTTCCGCAGGGGCTCTTAAGAAAGGAGGTGAGCATATTTAAAGTCCTGTTTAAAGTCCCTGACACTGCGGGTCAGGAAGATGCCAGCCTTGCTGGCACAAAAAAAATTATTAGGAGGCTAAGATGAAACGGTTAATAGTATTATTAACAGTACTTTCAGTCCTCGGATTTGCCTATGCAGTCTTCGCAGCAGAGGGCAATCCACCGATAACAGAGACAATCCCTGTGCAGGCCCATGTTAATTGCTGGGTGAAACTGGTAGTGACAGATTATCCCGACATGCTAACCTTTAATGGTCCATATCCCGAGACAGAAAGTACAACATTTTCAACCCACAAGGAGACAAACTGTGATGTATTGTATAAGGCTGAAGTGACACAAGACCTTACGATGGGTACTTCAACCATCCCTACTTATATTGAGTATGGTATTAACGACTGCCCTTCTAATTCGAAACTGGTATCTTTATTTAATAACGCGGGCTCTGTATGGGATGATACATTTTCTGTATGTGGAAAGGCTGCCAGTGCTCCTCTTGCTGGTGATTACACTGGTCAGATAACCCTTACGGTGACAGAATAAACAGAATAAAATGAAGCGCCTTATATTCCATAGACTTCTCCTGATTCTTCTGGGTGTCCTTGTTCTACTGTCAGTTGCCTATGCAGTAGAAGGTCCACCACCAGTAAGTGAGACCGTACCTGTAAATGCCCTTGTTAAGCCCTATGTGAAGGTCACGGTTTTAACTTTTCCCATGAATTTCGGTACCTTCACAGGTGCTGCCAATGAAGAGAGGGGACCTGCTGACAATGCTGTTTTCAGGGTCCAGAC
>DAISHO010000049.1:0-10259 GCA_036822495.1 Thermodesulfovibrionales bacterium | reverse complement strand
CCAAGGGCCTCAAGAACACCCCTTCCAATCTGCCACCTAAGAGGGTCATATCCAAAGAGACTCAGATGGCCTGGCCCACTTCCAGGTGTTATTCCAGGAAGCACTGGTATATGAAGGCCGCAGGCAGAGGTCTTTGCAAGTTTATCAAGGTTTGGCTTGCGGGCTGCCTCGAGCTCTGTCCTTCCATTAACAGGAAGACCCCCGAGTCCATCAAGGACAACGAAGATTATCTTCTTTTCGTTTTTCTGGATGAGAGGTTTCAAAAGATCAGTCATGCTGATTCAAGGGTATGTCTGTAGATCAGGATAGGTTTTTCTCTCTTGAGGACCGTATCTTCGTTAACAATACACTCAGCTACATCCTTTTGAGAAGGTATATCATACATTACATCAAGCATGAGCTCCTCAAGGATTGCCCTCAGTCCCCTTGCACCGGTCTTTCTCTGGAGGGCAAGCCTTGCTATGGCTGATATAGCACCATCAGTAAATCTGAGTTTTACATTGTCAAGGCTCAGGAGTTTCTGATACTGCTTTATCAGGGCATTCTTTGGTTCCGTAAGGATCTTCACAAGGGCAGTTTCATCAAGTTCATCAAGGGTTGCCACAACTGGGAGCCTTCCAACAAACTCAGGTATAAGGCCATATTTTATCAGGTCCTGAGGTTCAACCTGTTTTAATAATGAACCAATACGCTTATCCTTAAGGCTCACAACATCTGCACCGAAGCCAACAGATTTTTTACCAATCCTCTTTGCAATTACTTCCTCAAGACCTACAAAGGCACCTCCACATATAAATAGTATGTTTGTAGTATCAATCTGGATATATTCTTGCTGAGGATGTTTTCTTCCACCCTGAGGGGGAACATTAGCAACGGTCCCCTCAAGGATCTTCAGAAGGGCCTGCTGGACTCCCTCACCCGAGACATCCCTTGTTATGGATGGGTTTTCAGACTTTCTGCTTATCTTATCTATCTCATCTATGTAAACAATACCCCTCTGACACCTTTCAATGTCATAATCAGCTGCCTGAAGGAGTTTAAGAAGGATATTCTCCACATCCTCACCAACATATCCTGCCTCTGTAAGGGTTGTAGCATCAGCAATAGCAAAAGGAACATCAAGCATCTTCGCAAGGGTCTGGGCAAGGAGGGTCTTGCCTGTACCTGTTGGTCCTATCAAAAGGATATTACTCTTCTGTAGCTCCACATCACTTGAACGGGGCATAAAGATTCTTTTGTAGTGATTATGAACAGCAACAGAAAGGATTTTTTTTGCCCGCTCCTGACCAATCACATACTCATCGAGAAAGCGATGAATCTCCTTCGGAGCTGGGAGCTTCATACCTGGAGAGGGTACAGCCTCATAGACCTCCTCAGATATTATCTCTCTGCAGAGCTCCACACATTCATCACATATAAAAACAGATGGACCTGCAATAAGTTTTCTTACCTCTTCCTGAGGCTTTCCGCAAAAGGAACATCTTAAAGATGGATTCTTCTTAGCCATTTATACCTCATTTATTCTTCTTTAATGTTGTTATTACAGAATCAACGATTCCATAATTAAGGGCCTCCTCTGCTGACATAAAGAAATCCCTCTCCGTGTCAGCCTGCACCTTCTCTATCGGCTGACCTGTATGGTGGGAGAGAATCCTGTTGAGGTTTTCCTTCATCTTTAAAATCTCCCTTGCATGAATTTCCACATCAGTAGCCTGACCGTAAAAACCTCCCATTGGCTGGTGAATCATAATCCTTGAATGTGGAAGGGCATATCTCTTACCTTTTGTGCCTGCTGAAAGAAGGAGGGCGCCCATGCTTGCAGCCATTCCTATGCAGTAGGTTGCTATGTCACACTTCACATACTGCATAGTGTCGTATATGGCAAGGCCTGATGAAACAGAACCACCCGGAGAATTTATATAGAGATGTATATCCCGTTCAGGATCCTCTGATTGAAGAAACAGAAGCTGGGCAATAACAAGGTTTGCAATATAGTCATCTATTGGTGAACCAATAAAGACTATCCTATCCTTGAGAAGCCTTGAATAAATATCATAGGCACGCTCTGTCCTGCCTGTCTGTTCTATTACAATTGGTATTATGCTCATCTTTATCCTTTCTTTATAACTTTATCAAGAATTGTCTCTAATACTTTATTTTCATAAACTGCTGTTCTTAAAGCCTTGCGTTTCTGAGCATCGCTCATATAATATTTTACTATAAACTTAGGACTCACGAGCAACCTCTGGCTTAGATCAATTACATAGCGCTTGATATCATCCTCATTAATCTGCACACCCTCCCTCTCACCAATAACATCAAGGATGATAGATGCCTTGACCTTTCTAATGGCTTGAGGTCTCAATTCCTCCATTAACGCCGACTCATCCCTCATATCATCAGGCGACTTTTTTCTGTAATCCTCAAGCTCTGCCTCAAGCTGACTCTCAAGCATCTGCTGGGGGACCTCAAAATCAACACTATCAACGAGCTTATTTAGAAGCTCTCCCATGAGTCTGAACCTTTCCGCCTTCTCCTTTTTCTTAAGAAGATTTTCCCTTATCCTCTTCTTGAGGTCTTCAAGGGTATCAAAACCAACATCCTTTGCAAGCTCATCATCTATAGCTGGCAGTTCCTTTCTCTTTACCTCTTTTACTGTAACCTTTATCTTCAGGGTCTTACCGGCAAGCTCTTCCTTCCTGTAATCGTCAGGAAACCTTGCCTCAAATTCCTTCGACTCTGATTGCCTGAGGCCTTTAAGGGCTATTGAAAACTCTTCAGGGAAAAGGTCTGTCCCTATCTTGAATACCTGATCAGAATAGGTCATATTCAGCTCTGGTATCTCATAATCCATTACCACAAGGTCATCATCACCAACAGGTTCACCAACAGGTTCATAAACAGAGCGGATTTCCTGTAGTCCTTTAAGAACCTCCTCAATCTCTGAATCACTTATTGTTATTTCACCCTCTTCGAGCTTAATATTCGAATAGTCAAGGTCTTTTATCTCAGGCCTTACATCTACAAGAAAGGTGAGTTTAAGGGGAGCCTTTTTTTCAAACATGAACTCCTTTTCAAGTACGGGCAGGCTGACAGGCTTTATGTTCGTCTCCTGAATTGCCCTTGTATAATATTCTGTAATGATCTCCTCTAAAACCTTTAGCTCAATCTCCGTTCCGAATTTCCTTTCTATAATATCAAGAGGCACCTTACCAGGCCTGAATCCGGGCATCTTTATCCTCTTCTGGGCATCCAGAAGGGCCTGCCTCATCTTCTCCTCAATAGCAAGGGCAGGAATCTCGATCCTCAGTCTCTTTCTTGTCTGACTTATGTCTTCAATCTCTGGCATCCTTCATCTCCATATCTTTTTTATTCTACTTACAGCCTCTTTTATTCTACCAACCTCTGCTGTAAGGGCAAATCTTACATATCCCTCTCCTGCATCTCCAAATCCAACTCCCGGTGTTATAAGCACATGGGCCTTCTCAAGAAGCTCCTTAACAAATCCTGTTGAGTCATAACCTGAAGGAACCTTTGCCCAGACATAGAAGGTGGCTTCTGGTTTAAATACCTTTAATGGTGAATCTGATAGGCCCTCTAAAAGGACTTCCCTTCTCTCCTGAAATCTCTTTCTTAATGAAGAAAGGACTGTCTCATCAGTCCTGAGGGCTGTAATAGCAGCCTCCTGTATTGCCTGAAATACTCCGGAGTCGAGATTTGTCTTGATCTTACCAAGTCCTGCAATCACATCTTTATTACCTGCTGCAAAACCAATCCTCCACCCTGTCATACAATAGGTCTTTGAAAGGGAATGGAACTCAATGCCGACCTCCTTTGCACCATCAATTGATAAAAAGCTTACTGGTCTTTTATTGTCAAAATATATCTCTGAATAGGCAGCATCATGGCAGACTATTATGTTATGTCTTGCTGCAAATTCAACAACCCTCTTGAAAAAATCTTCATCTGCCACTGCTGATGTTGGATTGTTTGGATAATTAATGAACATAAGTTTCGCTCGCTTTGCGATCTCTGAAGGGATTGCGTCAAGGTCGGGGAGAAAACCATTTTCTTCTTTTAATGGCATAAAATAACTTTCACCACCAGCAAAGAGGGTTCCAATTGGATAGACAGGATAGCCAGGTGAAGGCACAAGGACAATATCTCCTGGATTCACAAAGGCTAATGGTATATGACCAATCCCTTCCTTTGAGCCAATAAGGGAAAGGACTTCAGTCTCCGGGTCGAGTTTTACATTGAACCTTCTTTCATACCATTCAGCAACTGCCTTTCTGTATTCATACATACCCTCATAGGAAGGATAGCGGTGGTTCTGGGGTTTCTCCACAGCAATCTTCATTGCCTCTACTATATGCAAGGGTGTCGGGATATCAGGATCGCCAATGCTCAGATCAATAAGGTCAGCTCCCTCAGCAATAGCCTTCCTCTTCATTGCATCGATCTTGGCAAAGAGATAAGGGGGGAGATGCCTCACCCTGTCAGCAAGAGTAACACTTATAGAATAAGCCAATCCAAATACCTCCTGAAGATTTTAAAGTCATTAATTATAATACTTAGGAATATCAGCTTGCAAGGGAAAGCTTCAAATGTAAAAATATACCTGAGCTCCTATTCATTCCAATTTTTATTGACCTGAATAACTCATCTTCCTCCCTTGATGGGAGGAGACTAAGGGGAAGGTGAAGAAAACAGAGCTCAGAAGTCAGCAATCAGAGTCTAAGGAAAAATTTATTCCTCCGCATCTAATATCTGACCTCTGAACTCTGACTTCCGACATCTGACCTCTGTTTTATCCAAGGCCTGCATGGGGTTTTGCAAGTTTGTCAAGCTCACGTCTTGCAGCCATGTCCATAAGCACACGCTCTGTGCCGAATCTACCAGGTTCGTATCTTCTGAGCTTGAGGGCTATCCTTGCATTATCTATATATTGAAGGGCTAACTGGAGCATTCTTTCAGGGTCAGGCTCAAAGTACATGGGTCCCTTGAATCTTTCCCACCAGACCTCTGTCATTATCCTTGTGACCTCTTTTGAGGCACCAACTGGTGAGGTACCTCCAAATATAACAGGCACTCCTGAAGCTGCGAAGTATGCACCAATAGCAATGGCCTTCTCAGACATCCATTCAGGTGCTATCCCGACTGCTGGCATCCCGCCTATCTCATCAGAAAGTCCACCTTCATGGGCCATGGCAGTGGCAATGGTGAGTATCCTTGAGTTGTCAACACAGGCACCTACATGTAGTATGGGTGGTATGCCTATTGCTTCGCAGACCTCCCTGAGCCCTGGTCCGGCATGCTCAAGGGCCATCTCTGGTGTAAGATAACCTGCAGTGCCACAGGCTGCGGATCCACATCCTGTTGAGACAATAAGAACATCGTTTTTAATAAGCTCTAAGGCAAGAAATCTATGGATACCCGTTGATGGTATCCTTGGATTATCACATCCAGCAAGTCCGACAACCCCGCGGATTCTTCCTGCCATTATTGCATCATTAAGGGGTCTGAAGGAGGCACGCCACCTTCCACCCTGCATGTATTCAATGTATTCATGAGAAAAACCACCTATAACAGGATATTTCTCTGTAACATAACCTCCCTTTGTCTTCCTGTTAGGGAAATTATCTATGGCAAGCTTTACAATCTGCCTTGCTATCTCCCTTGCCCTGTGTTCGTCATACTCAATATGAACTGCGCCAGGTATCTTTGCCTTCTCAGAGGTCGTAATAACCTTTGTGTGGAACTTCTTTGAGAGTTCAGCAATGGCTGGCATTATGCACTGGACATCAACAGTTATGGCATCAACAAGGCCTGTCATTATCCCGAGTTCCTGATTTGTGAATCCCCCTGCTGTCGGAATACCATGCCTCATGAGAACCTCATTGGCTGTGCAGCACATGCCACCAAGATTAATCCCCTTAGCACCCTTAGATTTTGCATAGGCTATCATCTCTGGCTCTGAGGCAACATCCACTATCATCTCAGCAAGTGATGGCTCATGGCCGTGAACAACAAGATTCACCTCATCCTCTTTAAATATTCCAAAACTTGCCTCAGCCCTTACAGGTTTGGGAGTACCAAAGAGGATATCTGTCACATCTGTTGATATCATACATCCACCCCAGCCATCTGCAAGGGCGGTTCTTAAGCCATGAAGTAGAAGGCTATCAGGTTCATGGTCAACACCTATAGAGGTCCTGTGCATTGCCTCAGCAACCTCCCTGTCTATATTCCTCGGCACTATGCCCCATCTTCTCCACCTTTCCTGTGTCTTCTTTGGAGCCCTCTTTATATAATTTAATTCACCTTTCTGCCTTGAATAGTCCTCAAGGAATTTAAGGGCCACATCCTTTGCAACATCATTTACAGGTCTTCCTTCGAATTCAACACCAAGAATATCAGCAACCCTATAAAGTTTCCTCACATCCTTTATCTCAAAGTCCTTTGTCTCACCAAGGCCTACTGCAAGAAGTGTAAGAACCATGTCTCTTGCATGGTCACTATGGGCTGCTGTACCAGCAGCTATCATCCTTACAAGATTCCTTGCAACAACAGTTGGAAGAGGGGCTCCGCAAACTCCTCTTGCCTCCTCCTCTGCATTAGGTCCTACAAGCCTGCATGGACCCATGTGACAGACCTTACAGCAGGCACCTGTCTCACCAATAGGACAGGGCTTGAGTCTCTGGGCCCTCTCAAAGCATGTCTCAAGCTGGTGGGATTCTGCCCACTCTATGATTCTTTCTGCTGCTTCATTTGCACTCTTTATAAGCTTCTTATCCATGATTACCTCCTCATTTAATTATTGGTTCCATCTCAAGGGCTGGATGACCCACCTGTGTGAGGAATTCAAGAAGCTTCTCTGAATCCTCGCAGATGGTCTCATCAGCTATCTTGTCAAGGAGGTCTGGAACCCCTTCCTCCTGAGCCCTCTGAGCAAAGGCCTCCTTTATTCTTTCCTTAAGGGCCTTTGGCATCCAGACAATCCTTTTCAATCCTCCGTCGCCAAAGAGAAATTTCTTACTTGTTATAAAGTTAACTCCAATACCCATAAATCCTGGTGTCTGCATCCCACCACCAACAGTACCTGCAAGGGTTGAGAACTTCATCCCTATTGGTGTCATGCCTGTAAATCCCCTGTTAACAATCATTACACCATTCGCCTCAGGGATTATGGCAACAATGCACTCAAAGCAACCACAGGATGTCATGGGATTTTCCATTATGGTATAGAGATTAAGGGTCTCTACAGCACCACCTGAGGCCTTCTTGAGGTACTCATCCACACCTGTATATCTTCCATACTGAGGATCGATAAGCTCACCCTTTGGTACAGGCTGGTTTCCACCTGTTGGGTCTATCTCATAGGCTGCCTTTGCATCAAGCCAGTTGTAAGCACCGCAAAGTCCAAGCCTCTCTGGTGTTATAACGCAGACATGGCTTGGAGCAAAGCTCTGACATAGAAGGCAGGAATAGAAGGTATCAACAGCCTCGTCTGTAAGGGCACCGAGTCTCTGATCCCTTTCACGATAGGCCTTTCTTGCCTCCTCCATCACCCGGAGGACCTCTGCCTCCTCTGTATAAAGGGTGACCTGAACCTTATCAACTATGGAGCTGAAGCGGTTCTTCATCATTGTTGTCTGGATAATTCCAAGGTGTTCAAGGGTAATACCAGCAGCCTTTGCTGCATGGCTTATCCTTATCCAGTTTATATCCCTTTGACCCATGTGCCAGAGGCCCTGAGCCTCGTTTATATTGTGATGGATTTTCCTTTCTATAACTGCCTCAAAGTCCTTCTGCATCTTCCTTCCAGCAACATCTATAACTATGCCAAGGGGCATCTGGCCACCCTTTTCATATCTCTCCCTCCAGTTCTCTCCAACAATAATAACCTTGCCGTCTTCTATTTCATCAAGTTCCCTCATCCTCACCCATTCAAAGGCAGGTGTCCTCTGACCACCAAATTCAATAAAGGTATCCTCCTTCCTGATCCTCTCACCCTCAAAGGCAGGACCATAGGAAACAGGTATTGGTGGTTTTGTTACTATTACCTTTAGACCTCTTACCTCTATTGCCTTCTGGACTATCTTTGAATGGTCAAGCTCCCTGTCAACCTCCTCATAGGTACAGACACCTGTTGGATGTATTACAGGGACCTCTGTGTCACACACTGCTGGATAACCCATATTTATAGCACCCGCACCTGTTGACCACTTAATATCATCAAGCTCTCCAAGGACAAGGGCAAAGGCAAAGACCCTGTCCTTTGTATATTTGAGATGGGACTTAAAGTCTCCTGGTTTGTTTCCGCCAAATATAAGGGATGCCCTTATGGACCAGTCAAGGGCATAGAGGGTATGCTCAGTGTCAGGGCCAAGGGGAACTATATAGGTATCCCATCCGAGTTCTACCTTTCTATTAAGGAGCTGTCTTGTCACACTCGTGAGATTTCCATTCTTATCATGGGCCTGACCAGAGAGAAAGACGAGGATGTTCTTTTCCTGAAGCTCCCTTACAATCCTCACAGCAATATCCTCATCAGGAGCAGCACCTATAATGGCTGCAAATCCTGGCATCCTTCCATCAACGAGCTGGATACCGAGGTTTCTCTGGATAGTGTCTGTTATAAATCCATTGTATTCATAACCTGTCTCTGGATCTTTTGCTGGCTCAAGACCCTTTATATACCTGAGGGCAAGGATAATCTCCTCTGCAAAGAGGGTTGCCATACCTGAATCAAGGGCCTCTCCAAGATAGGGCCTCCATATATGCTCTTCTGGTTCTTCATGGAGGAGTTCCTTTGCAAATCCGAGGCCAACCTTCATATCCTGAAGGGTCTTCACAGGAAAGCCTGTCATGGCATAGATCATGGGAAGGAAAAAGGCTGTATCAGGAAATTCAAACTGATAGTCCTTCCCCTTTTCTGCTATAACCTCTTCAAGGAGTTCTTCAGCCTGTCTTACAAGTTTATGGGCACCTCTAATGGCTGCTCCTGCAATAATCTTGGACATTTAGACCTCCAAATTTATTAACTTTATTATTAATTATTTAACTTTATCTTGTCAACTCATCCTCTGCCTTAAAAAGGCAGGGATTCCATTGGCCTCTCTTGGTCCAACAGTGACCTTCCATCCAGGGAGCTTCTCCTCTATAGCACCACTCAGGATCGCCACATAGCCCGGGATTATGAGCTCTCTGTGGCTTATCTCATTCTCTATTCCACTCTCTTTAATAAACTGGGCAATCTTTGCTGCAGTGAATTTACCGGCAGCCCAGGCAGTAAGAACAGAGAGGCCTTCACAATCCATAACCGCAAGTCTTGAAGGAACCTTACTGTTTTCTATCTCTCCCGAGACTATAAAGTATGTAAGGGAGAAGTTGGTGGTAATAAGAAGAGGAGATTCTGGCCTTGGCTCTCCAATCTTGTATATCTTCTGCTCAACCTGCATTGGAACCTGTGGATCTGTATAGATGTTCTGTCTGAGAGTAAAGAGGACGAGGTTCTTCCACTTCTCTGCACTGCTTAAAACCACTATGGATGAATACTTCATCACCCCAAGGGCTCCTATAAGGGCCTCAAGGAGCTGGTCTTCCCTCTGGCATAGATTTATTACTGGATAGCCAAGGGGCTTGAAGTTCTTCTTCAGGGCAGATCTCCTTATTAAGGTATTATGTTCAATAATCTGCCGTGCACTCTTTGCACCGCTGTCTATTATCATGTCTTCAACACCCATGGACTTTATCTTCTCTGTAAGACCTGATACCTCTTCAAGCCCATTACCTGTAACTCCAAGGGGTACTTTGTAGGTCTTTGCGAGGCCAGCCATTACCTCAAGGTTATCTTTGTTTGCACCAAAAAGTATGGGCCTTTTATCAGCAACGACCTTCAGTCCTGCCTCTGCTGCCTGAGGATTTGTAGTGCTGAGGATTAAGGGGACCTGAGGTGCCTTTGAAGATACTGTCTTTACAAGGGTCTCAAATCTCTGAGGGTCTCCTGATGCATTATTAAGGAATATTGCATCAATCCTAAGCCTCTGGCCAACCCTCTCTATCTCTGAAGTGAGGACATCATTAATTGTCTTATTTATCTTTTCTTCAGGCTCTGTATCCTTTATCTCTACAGCAAAGACTGTGGGATTTACGAATTTCTTTTCGTGTCTGAAGAGGACCATCTCCTCACCCATCTTGAGGGCCCTGTCACCCACACCAAAGGTCACAGGCCTTATAGGAGGTGCAGAGGCCTC
>DAISHO010000048.1:0-10430 GCA_036822495.1 Thermodesulfovibrionales bacterium | reverse complement strand
GGAAAGAAGACCTCATTTAGAAGGGATTGCGACAAAAATAACAATTGAAAAATCTTCCTGACCTGAGTCGGAAAGAAGACCTCATTTAGAAGGGATTGCGACAGACCTCACTCGTCACAGGGGAGCTGTAATACAATCTAGTCGGAAAGAAGACCTCATTTAGAAGGGATTGCGACATTTGTTTAAGGTTTTAATTTCAATTCGCCAGAGCCATGGTCGGAAAGAAGACCTCATTTAGAAGGGATTGCGACCCACCACCGCTGGGAACGTAATCTCGCGGTGGACGAAAAACAGGAGCTTCTGATCAAATGAAGCGTCGGAAAGAAGACCTCATTTAGAAGGGATTGCACTTGAATTTTTATAAATAGTTTTGTTATATTTGCCAAAAGGGGGGAGATGTTAAAAGAAATATTCATATTTGTGGCTGGAGCTACACCACAGATAATAACAGAAACAATCTATGCCCTTTCTCAGAAAGACCCTCCCATATATCCTGATGAGATTTACATCATAACAACCTCTACCGGAAAGAAGATAATAAAAAATAAACTTCTTAAAGAAGGCATTCTTAACGAGCTTTTTGCAGAATATAATATCCCGCCTGTTGCTCTCAACAACGATTCATTTATTGTCCCGAAGGATGAAAAAAATAGAGAACTCGATGATATTAAAGACGATAAAGATAACGCTATATTATGTGACTGCATATGTTCTTTTATCAGGGAAAAGGCAAAGGAAGAAAATTCAAGGCTCCATTGCTCAATTGCCGGTGGAAGAAAGACCATGAGCTTTTATCTTGGAAGTGCCCTTCAACTATTTGGCAGGCCAAAAGATAAACTTTACCATGTCCTTGTCAGCCCCGAATTTGAGGCGAATCCAGAATTTTTCTATAAACCCAGAAAAAACAGGATAATCAAAACCCGTGATGGAAAGGAACTCCATACAAGGAATGCAAGGATATTCCTTGCTGAATTACCCTTTATTCGGCTCGGAAATAAATTCTTTCTAAGTGGTAAGACATTCAACGAACTTGTAACCGAATCTCAGAGAGAGATTGATGCTATCTTTATCTGTCCGCCTTTAACAGTATCTCTTAAGGATAATACAATTCAGATAGGTGGAGATATTAAATTCAGCTTTCAACCAAGTCATCTCGCCCTTTATGCCTCTTTTCTATCCATAAAACTCACCGAATGTAAACATAAAAGTAAAGGATTATGCGAAAACTGTAATGACTGTTATCCGGTTATTTCAAAGTCAAAACAAGATAGGGTATTGTTAGACTACATGATCAGATACTACAAAAAAATCAAACCATTCACTGATGAAGAAATGAGCAAAACCTGGGATGACCCATCTTTATTAAGGCAGTATATAAGCAAGATAAATGATCAGATAGATAGACACCTTAAGGATGAAAAGGTTTCCATGTGTTATAAGATAAAAGCATGTGGTAGCCACGGCAATAAAAGGTATGGCATAGCCCTTGATAGAAATAAA
Source organism: Thermodesulfovibrionales bacterium (assembly GCA_036822495.1). Lineage (GTDB taxonomy): Bacteria > Nitrospirota > Thermodesulfovibrionia > Thermodesulfovibrionales > CALJEL01 > CALJEL01. Next base: position 8,930 of record DAISHO010000048.1, on the reverse strand, counting down.
ATTACTATTGAATAAAATGTTTCGGAAATATTTCTTTTGTAGAAATAGTAATAGTTTAAGTTATAAATTGATAATAAAGGGTGGTGGTTTATGATAGAAGAAACAGTTTATAAAATTGCCTTAGCAGGTTATTTCCATGATATAGGAAAGTTTGCTGAACGGGCAAGGGCAAAGAAAGGTGATGAAAAGGGATTTTTCGTTGTCGAAGAGTTTATTGAAAACAATAGCAGTCTCTATCAACCGCTTTATGAAGGTAGATATACTCATAGGCATGCTGTTTATACTGCTGCATTTATAGACCATATAGAAAAACTTCTTCCTTCAAAATTTAATAAAAAAGAATGGGGACTGGGTGATACCTTTGTTAACCTTGCAGCAGGGCATCATAAACCTGAAACACCTCTTCAATGGATAATTGCAATGGCTGACAGGATAAGCAGTGGTTTTGATAGAGCCGAGTTTGAAGAAAAATATAATAAAGAGATCGGAGTGCAGGATTATAAAAGGACTCGAATGATCACCCTCTTTGAGGGTTTATCTATTGATGAAGGTCAAAGATTATACAGGCTGGAAGATTATCAATATCGCTATCCCTTAAAGGAGTTATCTCCCCTTAATATATTTCCTCAAAAAAGCGAAGAGATACAACAGATAGATAGTGAACAGGCAGCAGAGGAATACAGAGAACTTTTTTCCAATTTTATATTGGATCTTGAGAAACTGAGCCATAAAGAATATGTTCCCTTATGGTTTGAACATTTTGATAGCCTCTTCATGATATATACCTCCCATATCCCTTCTGCAACAGTTGGTTATACTGTACCAGATGTTTCACTATACGACCACTCAAAAAGTACTTCTGCTATAGCCTCTTCATTATACCTGTACCATAAAGAGACCGATACCCTGACATTTGAGGCAGTAAAGGATTATGAGACAAAGAAATTTCTTTTAATAAGTGGTGATTTCTATGGCATTCAGGATTTTATATTCTCTGCAGGAGGAAGCACAAATAAGGCCTCAGCAAAACTCCTTAGAGGAAGATCATTCTATGTATCACTCCTTTCAGAGCTTGCTGCTGACATGATCTGTAGAGAATTAGGACTTCCCATAACATGTGTAATTTTAAATGCAGCAGGGAAATTTACCATATTAGCCCCTAATACTGAGAGAGTAAGGCGTAGTGTGGAGTCTGCTGAAGGAGAAATCAACAACTGGCTTATAAAGAATTTCTATGGCCAAGCATCAATGGGTCTTTCAATGATTGCGGCCTCTCCTAATGATTTTGTAAAAGGTAACTTTGCTAATTTATGGAAGATTCTATCACAAGCCGTTGATAGAAAGAAGTATTCAAGATTTGATATATTCCAGCATGGTGGTTGTGTATCGGATTATCTTGATTCTTTTGACAGTAGATTAGGTATATGTCCATTCTGTAACAAACGACCTGCTGATAGCAGTGCAAAGGTAGTGGATGAGTTTTCATGTCGAATCTGTGCAGACCATATTTTTATAGGTGAAAATCTCGTAAAGGCTGAACAAATAGCCATAACACATATTGATGCAGAGCTATACGGTAGGAAGTTATTAGAGCCAATCTTTGGCATATATCAGCTCATCTTTCCAACAGGTGAATTGAAGGACCTAGCAAAACAAGGAAAACTTTTTAAATTCTGGCATATCGGCATCTCTGAAGATGGTCACATTGCAAGAAATATAACAGCTAAATTCATCAATGGTTATGTTCCTAAATATGACGAAGAAGACTTGAACGATGACCGTTATCTTGCTGGTAAAAAAAGTGACAGGAAGAAACAGGAGATGATAGATCAGATTAAGGTAGATAAACATGCCAATACACCAAAGACCTTTGCCCACATTGCGGTAAAGGCTTTGAATTTTACTGATATACCAAGCAAATTTAAAGGACTTGAGGCAATCGGGGTGCTTAAGGCAGATGTGGATCACCTTGGTTTACTCTTTGCCGTTGGGCTTGGCAAAAATAGATTGACCCTTTCGAGGCTTGCAACGATGAGCAGGCAATTGAATAACTACTTCTCAACCTTTATTCCTTATATCCTTAAAACAGAACAGAGATTTAAAGACATCTACACGGTTTTTTCAGGTGGAGATGACCTCTTCCTTATAGGACCCTGGAACAGGATTATAGAATTTGCAGCTCTTTTGAATGATTCCTTCAGAGAATATGTGTGTCAGAATAAGCATATCACCATTTCAGCAGGTTTTTCTATCCATAAACCTCATGAACCAGTGCTCAGACTTGCTGAAGCCTCAGAGCATGCCTTAAGTATGTCAAAGTCAAGAGGTAGAGACAGCATTACCATATTCGGTGAGACGGCAAAATGGAAAGACTTTGTATCTCTGAGAGATATTAAAGAAAAATTTGAAGCATGGTTAAACTCTGATAAGATCAATAATGCAATGCTTTTCAGACTCAATGAGCTGATAGAAATGAAAAGACAGGAGCAGGAGCTACTAAATAGTGGCACCATATATATTGAAGATATAGAATGTCTGAAATGGAGGGCTTTCTTGATGTATACAATTGTTAGAAATGCTGGCAGGAAAATGAAAGGCGATGAAAGACAGAAGGTGATTAATGAAGTAATGCAGGTAACAGATTGGCTTCAAAATTATGGCGGTAATTTAAGAATACCGCTATGGCAGGTAATATACAACAACAGGAAAGGAGGATAAAAATATGAATATCGAATTCTGGGAGAATAGGGAAAAGAAAATTATAAAAGCAGACCTTTTTTCGGAGCAGGCAAAAAAGATAGCAGAAGAGATTTTCAGCGAAAAGGATACCAAAAGGAATAATCCAACCCAGATTAGAAAATTCTACGATGAAATATTACGGATTGATAGTATCTTAAAAAGCTTACCTGAAGAAAAAAGGTCTGAGGAGTTTAAAAAACTTCTTCCTTACCTGCTGATGCTCAACTCAAAGGCAGCCTATGCGGAGGCAAGAGAACTTGTATCAAGAAAATTCAGGGAGTTCATTAATGAATCCCTTTCACAGATTAAGACCAAAGAGGATTTTGATGCATTAACTAGCCTTTTTGAAGCATTCATGGGATTTTATAAATACTATGTAGAGGTAGTAAAAATTCCAGAGGCCTACCATCAAAGACAAAGGAGGTAAAGATGAGACTTAAAGAGATCAAGAAACTTGAAGGCAGGATCGTATTAAAAACAGGACTTCATATCGGCTCTGGCAATATGGAAATGCATATAGGTGGTACAGACAGTCCAGTAATAAAACACCCCCACACGCTGGAACCTTATATTCCTGGCTCATCTTTAAAAGGCAAGGTCCGTTCTCTTCTTGAGCTTGAGAGTGGGCTTGTGCCATATGCAAAAGACAATGGTGGGCTTGTTACAGTGAAGGTTTGGAAAAAAATATCTGATGAAAATCTAAAAAAGAAGGCAGAGAAAATACTTAAGATATTTGGGTCAAGTGGTGCAGACCTTGGGGAAGGCTCAGAATTAGGTCCCACGAGGGTATCCTTTGCAGACTGTTATCTTAACAAGGAATGGAAGAAAAAGGCACAGGATAATCGCTGGCAATTGACAGAGGTGAAGTCAGAAAATGTAATTAATCGCATTACAGGTACAGCGGAACATCCTCGCTCTATAGAGAGGGTTCCTGAAGGTACAGAATTTGATTTTCTTTTAACTTTCAAGGTTCTTGATGATTCGGATGAAGAGCTTTTTGATTACCTGAGGTATGGACTAAAATTACTCGAGATGGATGCCCTTGGCGGAAGTGGAAGCAGGGGATACGGAAGAATAAAATTTGTTGATTTGAAACTCAATGGACAGCCCGTAGAGTTGTAAATTGAAGAGATTTGCTCCATGAAGGTCTATAGGATTACCATTAGTCCCCTTTCTAATTTCGGTACACCCCTCAAAGGGGATACTATATTTGGGCATATTTGCTGGCAGCTCTTTTATAAAAAAGAGCTGCTGGGAAAAGACCTTTCAGAGCTTCTTAAAGACTATACGAGAGATCCATTCATTATTGTATCGTCAGCCTATCTTGAAATAGGCGATACACTCCTTTTAAAAAGACCTGATATGCCTCTTGAGGCTCTCTTTGACCTGAAATCTAAGGATGTAAAAGAGATAATTAAAGAGAGGAAAGAATTGAAAAAGAAAAAGTGGGTTTCTGTTAATAAAAAATCGAAGATAATTTCTTTCAAATTCCAGAGATATTTAAACGAAGGTGAAATAATCCACGAAATAATGGAAAGTCTTTCTTTTTATGACAGGCGTGAACTTATGAAAAAAAGAATCAGCGCAGTTGTCAAAGAATTCAGCCACCCTCACAATACGATAAACAGGATTACAGGCACCACTGGAGAAGGTCAGTTTGCACCTTTCAGTATTGAAGAACTTGCCTATCTACCAGGAATCTCCCTCAACCTTTTCATCGGTATCAGAGATGATTTACACATAGAGGGTGTTATAGAGGCGCTGAGAGTTATAGGCCAAACAGGTTTTGGTAAAGATGCTTCAACAGGCCTTGGCAGATTTGAAGTAAATAAATATGAAGAATTTGACCTCAGGGATATCGGCTCTGAGGAACCAAATGCCTGTTATACCCTTTCACCTTGTGTGCCTGAAATGGATGCATTCGGCAAAATATTCTTTAGCCCTTTTATACGCTTTGGCAGACATGGTGATATACTGGCAAAAACAGGAAGACCCTTTAAAAATCCTGTAATCATGGCTGATGAAGGAGCAGTATTTGTTGTTAATAATGTAGATGTATTTGCAAAACCCTATATCGGCACAGCAGTAACAGGTATTTCAAAAGCAAAACCAGAAGCTGTTACACAGGGATATTCTCTTTATATACCTGTAAGGGTGGAGGTGGAGAATGAAGAGCCAGGTCTTTAAGGTGAGACTTCATGTCTTGACACCAATTCATATTGGTTGTGATGATGTTTATGAACCTACGGGTTTTGTGATAGATGAGAAAAAAAAGAAGTTAATAGAATTTGACCCTATAGAATTCATTGAAAGTCTGAGTTCTCAAGAAAGAGAAGAGATAATTAAAACTATCTTTTCTAATAACCTCTTGGATATTTTTAAAACTATAAAGCATTTTTACAAACCCACCATCAGGGGCAGAGAGGTTGAGATTACTGACCATCTTGTAGAACACTATAAGAAAGTCCTTGCGATGAGCACATATGAGAAAAAAATTGTTATAAATCAATTTACGATCAATAGAACCGCTTACAATCCTCATACGAGTCAACCTTATATACCTGGGTCCTCTATCAAAGGTGCTATCAGAACTGCATACCTCAATATGCTTGCAAAAGAAAAAAAGATAACCAATTTTCAAGGAAAATCTGATGAACTTGAATCTCGACTACTTGATCGAGATGAAGGGAAGCTGAAAATGACAACAGATCCTTTCAGGATGCTAAAAGTATCTGATTTCCTGCCAGTGGGAGATGTAAAGACAAAAATCCTTTATGCCATAAACAGGAAAAAAGAAAAGAGCGATAAACCAACCCTTGCCGAAAGAGGCGGTGTTTACCAGATATTAGAGGTTATCAAGCCAGGAGCAGTTTTTGAAGGAACAATAAATCTTAATTCACCATTTGACTCATCAAGGATAAAATCACCTATAATTGTTGAGAAGCTAAAAAAATGCCTTAATAATTTTTATGTACCACTTCTTGAAAATGAAATAAAGACATTAAAGGGCATAAATATCTTTGTACCGTTAATTAATGAAATCAACAGTAAGTTTAAAGGACAGATAAATAAATCTGCTTTTATTATCTCTATAGGTAGGCATTCAGGTGCTGAAGCAGTAACTATTGAGGGTAACAGAAGAATAAAAATTATGCAGGGCCGAGGTACTTCACCTAAATATCTTGACCATGCTACGACCATCTGGCTTGCCTCTGATAAACCGAAACCACAGAACAATAATGCCTTACTTCCATTTAGCTGGGGGGTTTTGGAGATAGTTAATACCTGTTAAAAGATAGAAGATAGCAATCAGTATTAGACTTTAAACTTGTTCTTGAGAGACTTTTAAGTGCATTTGAAAGAGATAAAATCCGATATGTCCTCATGGGCGGGTTTGCTATGGGTTTGTTGGGGGACAGGCCGTATACCGTTAGAGGTTGATTTTCTGGTAAACCGTGAGGATATACAAAGGATAGATGACAATCAACCTGGTTATGAGTGTAAATACAGAAGTGAAAATGTTTCACAATATGTTTCACCACTTAAAGTTTTTGGTGAAGTGGATTTTCTTTATGCCTTTAGATGCTTCAAAGGGCAGAAGAAAAAGAGGTATTTGGTGCGATAAAAATCAAATTTCTGATACCTGATGATCTGATAAGAAAGAAACTGCAGGCAATTAAGAATAATCCTGAAAGACAGCAGAGCTAAATGGAAGATATTATGTTTCTCGTTGAAAACTACAAAGACAGGATGGATCGTCTTGGATTGAGCAGTATATACAAGAGTCTTAGAGAAGGAAGGATTATATAAGGAGATATGCAAAAGGAGATGAGAATTTCTGAAAGGGTAGCGAAGGAATTCCTTGAATTATTCCGTTCTGATTCATTAACTAAGGATATGGATGTTCTGAGGTATCAGCGGTATAATCCATTTATAAAAAACGGTAAGGTTGATGTTGATGCCTATATTGAATTTGTTGCTGAATTTAACGAATTTGTTAATTACAAGCCAAAGCCCTTTAAACAAATAATTGATAAGGAATGAGGTTATGAGCCACATTCATGTATGTCTTGTTTCAGAGCAGACGATACCGAATATTTTAGGCATTTATCATTTTAAGCCTGATAAGGTTATTTTCTTTACCACAGAGAAAATGGAAAATCAAAAGAGAACAGATTCTATAATCAATACTCTCAAATTATATGATTTAGACTATAGCAATTCAGAAAGCCATGAAAGGATGTTAGTGGATCAAGATTGTCTTGATGATTGTGAAGAAAAATTTTCAGAAGTGGCTAATAGATACTTCAGCAATGATATAGTGGTTAATCTAACAGGCGGTACAAAAATCATGGTGCTTGGTGCATATAATGTTTTTAATGGGATTGCAAAGAGGATGATTTATACTCCTATTCCCAAAAATGAGTTTATTACTGTTTTTCCAAAGGATGATAGTTGTAAAAGCCCGGTGAGTTATGATCTTAAACTTTCGGTCAAGGCTTATGTTACTGCATATGGAGTAAAGGTTAAAAATGAAGGTAAATTAAACCAATTAAAAGCAAATGCCTCATCTAATAAAGACCTTTGTAAGTGGATGATTCAAAACTACAATGCTATCGAAGATATGCTTTTTGAGTTTTATAAGATACTTGGAGGTCATAGAGATGACAATGAGTTTAGACTGAAAATGGATTATTCTTTTAAAAAGGCAGAAGAAAGAGAGTTTATAAAACGACTTGGTATGTTGCCAAAAAATAACAAAATTGAGAAGACCATTTCTAAAGATATGATAAGATTTCTAACAGGCGACTGGCTATCTGAATATTGTTATAATGAGATATCAGATTTGGCTATAGATGACTGTGTAACAGGGATTGAGCTTATTAGCCCTGAAGGAGTCGATAATGAATTTGATGTTATGTTCACTAAAGATAATGCACTTTATATCGTGGAATGTAAGAGTCTGAGTAGTAGAGAGGAAAAATATCAAGACTTTCTATATAAAATAAGTGCCCTGCAACAGGATTTTGGATTGAGGGTCAAAGGTTTTATGGTAAGCACCACACGAGATATTCTTACAAAAAATGGAGAGATAAAGCCTCATATTATAAAGAGGGCAAAACAATGTACAACAGAGGTCATTCATCCTGACAATATTGTCAATATTGGTAAGTTTATAAAAAATCATGTAAAGGGATTGGATTAATATGAAAAAGATAACCATTGATATATCAACACTTTATACTTCTACAGGTACGGCGAGGCTTGCTGATTTAAATAAATACATAAATAAAGCCCTAGAACTTGCTGGTGAGGGCAACGAGGTCGTTCTGACAGGTCAAGCCCCTGTTTGGCTTTATCTGAAGATTGCCCATGCCCTTCATGGAAGGGTGAGGAAATTGATATATAGAAGCCCTGTCACAGGCGATGTGGTTATCTTTGACCATTCGCCTGATTAGGTTATAATAAATTTATGCAAGACCGTCAGCTCACAGATGAACAGAAAAGTATCCTCAGACAGTGTCTCTGGGACCTGACACTCACGCCTGAGGAGTTTCTTGCCATTATTGAAGGAAGACTTCAGAGGAAGTGGCCTGATAGGGCCTTTTGTGTGGCAAGACTGCTTGAGAGTGTTAACTGGTTTAAGATTGTTAATATTATATCTCCTGAATTCCTATGTTCTTTATGGGATGATACCGTAAGGAAAAAGGTCAGATTCAAAGAGATAAGAGAGGGCATGGACTTTGTATGCAGAGTTTTACGAAAAGATACTGTATCCACTTCAGAATAAGGCAATAGAGGCATTTAAAGACTCTCCCTTTTATCTAACAGGTGGCACAGTCCTTTCAAGGGTATATTTTCAGCACAGATATTCCGACGACCTGTATTATTTTGTAAATTATCTGAGTGATTTTGAAAAATTAGCTGAATCGCAGTTAGAGAAATTATCAAAGGTCTTTCATGATGTTGAAGTTGAATACAGGGGAGAATATTTTTATCGCATCTTTGTCTCTGCAAGAAGGCTCAAGATAGAGCTTGTTAACGATGTGCCAGCCCATATCGGCAATCTAACAATACATCCCCAATTCGGGCTGATTGATTCAAAGGAGAATATCCTTGCCAACAAGAGTACAGCTGTCATTGACCGGGCTATGCCAAAGGAAATTGTGGATATGTATTTTCTTATTAAG
>DAISHO010000047.1:0-10536 GCA_036822495.1 Thermodesulfovibrionales bacterium | reverse complement strand
TTTTTTGTCCGAACCCTTTCAAAATTGTTAAAATCAATTCATGCAGAAATCAATCACTGCAATAAAACCTGTTATTATCCTTCTTGGTCCTACCTGTGTTGGAAAGACAGAGGTCTCAATTTCCCTTGCTTTGAGATTGAAGACAGAGATTATCAGTGCAGACTCCATGCAGATTTACAGGGGTATGGATATTGGAACTGCAAAGCCATCTATTGAATTGAGAAGACTTGTCCCCCACCACATGATAGATATATGTGACCCCTGTGAGGAATACAGCACAGGTAGATATCTTGAAGATGCCAGAAAGATTATTGAAAGACTTCACGAGGATGGAAAGACTCCCCTTATAGTTGGTGGCACAGGTCTTTACATAAGGGCGATGACAAGGGGGCTCTTTTCAGCACCTTCCGCAGACTGGCAACTAAGAGAAGAATTAAACAGACTTGAAGAGTATTCACCCGGTTATCTTTATGAATACCTCAAAAACCTTGACCCTGAGGCTGCCTCAAAGATTATGCCCCACGACAGAAGGCGCCTTATAAGGGCAATAGAGGTATGCCTGAAGACTGGAAGAGGTGTATCAGAACTCCAGAAGACAGGCACCCAGCCCCTTCCATATAAATTTATAAAGATCGGCCTTACAAGAGACAGGAAAGAGCTTTACAGACTCATAGAAGAAAGGGTGGACAGGATGATAGAAGATGGTCTTGTTGAAGAGGTTAGAAGAATAATGAATATGAGACCTTCAAGGACAGTGCTTCAGGCAATCGGGTACAAGGAACTTACAGGATATTTGAGAGGTGAGGCAAGCCTTGAGGATGCTATAAGATTGATAAAAAAGAGGACAAAGCTCTATGCAAAGAGACAGTTTACCTGGTTCAAAAGAGAGCCAGAGATTAAATGGTTCAATCTTACAGGAAGAAAGCAAGAAGAAATCGTTGAAGAAGTGATAGAGTATCTTTCCTTTGCCTGTAACCCATATGGTATCAGAGCCTGATACTGAGAAACCTGCAAAGAAGAAAGGAATTGCTTTATTATTTTTATGACTTTTAGGGCCAAAAGCAAGACCATTTCCTCGAAGAAACCCATTAATGCATTTTCTTAAGCCTTAAGCCTATCTTTATGGCCTCTATCATGCTTGAGGGATTGGCTATTCCTTTCCAGGCAATATCATAGGCTGTGCCATGGTCAGGAGATGTCCTTATTATTGGAAGACCAACAGTTATATTTACTGCCCTGTCAAAGGCGATGAGTTTGAGAGGTGCAAGGCCTTGGTCATGATACATGCTTACAATAATATCATAATCTCCATGGAGGGCCTTGTTAAATATCACATCAGGTGGTATAGGACCTGTAACCCTTAACCCTTCACCCTGTGCCCTCTTTATAGCAGGCAGGATTGCCTTCTTTTCTTCGTCACCAAAAAGTCCCTCCTCACCAGCATGGGGATTAAGACCAGCAACACCTATTACCGGGTCTTCTATACCAAAGAGTTCAGCTCCAGTTTTTGCAAGATGAATTGTCTTAAGTATTCCTTCCTCTGTAATCTTAGAAGGTACATCCTTTAATGGTATATGAATTGTGTGTAGGAGAACCCGCAGTTCTTTGAATTCACCTTTTGGTGGTGAATAGAATAGCATGGCAACATCCCTTGCACCAGTGAATTCCTTGAGCATCTCTGTATGGCCAGGCCAGTTATAACCTGCCATCCTGAGAGAGGTCTTTGAAATAGGCGCTGTTACTATGGCATGGACAATCCCTTTCATAGCGTGAGCTACAGCCCTTTTTATATATTCCACAGAGACAATGCCACCCTCTTTTGAGGGCTCACCTTTTTTAAAGGTCTTTAGCAATCCTGTATCGATTAAGTAGATAGTATCTCCTGAATGGCTCCTTTCAATCTCAGCGAGAGCCTCAGGTTCAATGTATTTAATATCAGGGAAAAGAGATTTCAAGTCAGGTTGAAGGGACTTAAGGAGACCTATTGCTTCCTCCATTACTACTCTGTCGCAGATGACTACAAAGATATTATCTTCATCTTTAAGCCTTAAGCCTTCAGCCTTTAGCCTTATAAGGGCCTTCAGCACAACCTCAGGACCTATGCCACCAGGGTCACCAATAGTTATTGCCAACTTTTTCATGATTAGTTATTATAATAACCTATGCTTTCTCCAGAAAGACAGTTTGAAGTCATAAAAAGGGGAGCTGTTGAGATTATCCTTGAGAAGGAGCTTCTCCATAAGCTCGAGAGATCCTGCAAGGAGAATAAGCCCCTTAATGTAAAGGCTGGTTTTGACCCAACAGCCCCAGACATCCATCTTGGCCACACTGTGCTTCTTGAAAAACTCAGACAGTTTCAGGAGCTCGGGCATCGGGTTGTATTTCTTATTGGAGATTTTACAGGCATGATTGGTGATCCCTCTGGAAAAAGTGAGACAAGAAAGCCCCTTACAAGGGATGAGGTTCTTGAGAATGCAAAGACCTACCGTGAGCAGATATTCAAGATCCTCGACCCTGAAAGGACCATAGTCGAATTCAACTCCCGATGGTATTCAGGGATGTCTGCAGAGGATATTATCAGGCTGGCTTCCCATTACACTGTTGCGAGGATGCTTGAGAGGGATGACTTTAAGACGAGATTTCTGAGCCAGACACCAATAAGCATCCATGAGTTTATCTATCCATTAATTCAGGGTTATGATTCCGTTGTCCTCAGGGCAGATGTAGAGCTTGGAGGTACAGATCAGAAATTCAATCTTGTTGTTGGAAGAGAGCTCCAGAAGGAGTATGGTCAGGAGCCCCAGGTAATTATCACCATGCCCCTTCTTGAAGGCACTGATGGTATAAAGAAGATGTCAAAGAGTCTCGGCAATTACATAGGTATTAATGAGCCACCAGAGGAGATCTTCGGAAAGGTCATGTCTATAAGTGATGAATTAATGCTCAGATATTATGAACTCCTTAGCCATATTTCTAATGAAGAACTCAGAGCCCTTAAAGAGGGTATAAAGGATGGCTCTATTCATCCCATGGAGGCAAAGGAGAGGCTTGCCTTTGAACTTGTAGAGAGATTTCACGGTAAGGAGGCTGCCCTCAGGGCAAAGGGCCATTTTGATACAGTCTTCAGGAAGAAGGGCCTTCCAGAGGATATACCTGTTTATAAAAAAACTGGTTGGACTGAAGAAGTAGGGCTCCTCAGCCTCATGAAGGAGGCAGGTCTCACAAAGAGCACCTCTGAGGCAAGACGCCTTATCCTTCAGGGTGGTGTTGAGGTAAATGGCTCTACTGTAAAGAACCCGGACATAAAACTCCAGCCAGGTGAATATCTCCTTAGAGTCGGAAAGAGGAGATTCCTTAAGATTCTAAAATGATATTCAACAGTGCGACTGAGCACTCAACCAGGTAACAGAGTAGTGAAGATACAAAGGAAAATTTTTCTTCACCACCTGATATCCGTTTCATCACTTCACTAATTCACCCACACCTACCCAAAATAAAGTTTTGAACTAAAGCCTAATTTGCCTGCAATGTGGATTGCGCCAGGAAATCTTCAATTTTCAAGAAGCTCCCTTAAGCTTCTAAGAAGCTCTTCTGTCTTTAAAGGTTTCTGAATAATGGGAAGATCTTTTTCTTCAATAATCTTATTTGAAATCACCTCTCCTGTATAACCACTCATGAGGAGTGCCTTTATATCAGGTTTTATTTTCTTTATCTCTTCAAGGGCTTCTATGCCGTTCTTTTCAGGCATTACCACATCAAAGAGCAGGGCATCTATTTCGTCGGGATTTTTTCTGAATATCTCAATAGCCTCCCTGCCGTTCTTTGCCTCAATCACCCTGTACCCAAAGCCTGTAAGGATAGCATTTATTGCCTTTCTCACCTCATCCGCATCCTCTGCAATGAGGACCAGTTCTCCCTTTCCAAGGGGCATATCCTTCACCTCTGTATTGTTTCTGATTTCACCTTCTGAAAGGGGAAAATAAATAGTGAAGACCGTGCCTATGTTCAACTCGCTCCAGACATCTATATAACCTTTGTGCTGTTTCACTATCCCATAGACTATAGCAAGGCCAAGTCCTGTGCCTTTCCCGAATTCCTTTGTCGTGAAATAAGGTTCAAATATCCTTGAGAGGGTTTTTTTATCCATACCGGTCCCTTTATCAGAGAAGACTATAGTCCCATACCTGCCAGGTCTTCCATAACCATGGGTCTTTATGAATCTCTCATCCATCTCTGTAATCAAAGTCTTTATCTCGATGGTGCCACCATATGGCATGGCATCTCTTGCATTTGTGGCAAGATTCATGAGTACCTGTTCAATCTGCCCCGAGTCTGCCATAACATGTATGGGTTCATTAAAAAGGTCTATCTTTAATATTATGTCTTCACCTATAACCCTTTTCAGTATCTTCAGTAAGTCCTTTATAATCTCATTGAGATCAAGGAGCTCGGGTTTTATATGCTCCTTTCTGCTGAAGACGAGGAGGCTTCTCGTTAGATGGGCAGCCTTTTCTCCTGCCTTCAAAATCTCTTTTAAATAGGGTTTATTCGGGTCGTCATCCTTCATCTGCATATCTATGAGACTACCAAATCCTAATATGGCATTAAGCATATTGTTAAAATCATGGGCAATGCCTCCAGCAAGCCTTCCAATGGCCTCCATCTTCTGGCTATGAAAGAGCTGAGATTCAAGTTTTTTATATTCAGTGATGTCCCTTGATATGGATAATACAGCTATTGTCTCACCCCGTGAATTTTTGAGGGGCATATACCTGCCTTCTATGTAATGGACTTCATCTTTTAAATCCCTTATCTTGAGATGGATGTATCCTGCAATGTCCTGATTGAAGGCCCTCTGTATCACAGACCTGAGCTCATCGTGATATTCTGGCTCCACCATAAGGAAGATGGACCTTCCGAGAACCTCCTCCCGATTGGAGGCCTTCAATATCTCAAGACCAGCTGGATTTATATCTACCAGTATCCCTTCCCTGTCTATTATCTTGATACAGTCTGGTACGGTATTCAGGGTTGCCCGAAGTCTTTCCTCATGGACTTTCAGCTCCATTGTAAGTTCTTCGAGTCTCTCAAAGTTCCTTGCATTTTCTATTGCAACTCCAAGGACATCTGTAATGGAAGTCAGAAGACTAATCTCCTCACGAGCAGGCTCATAACCAGGCGGAAGATAAAGGCACAGGACTCCTGTGGTCTTCTCCCCAGCCTTTATGGGCAATATGATGTGACCATGGTCCACCATGCCAGGATAGTTCCTTGAATGCCTCTTATCATTGAAAGCGCTTTCTGAGATAATCAGCTCTCCGTTCTGGGCACAGGCTCCACACAGACAATCTCCAAAAGGAAGCTCTGATTCGGCTCGAGCAAATTCATTTGTAAATCCTGTATGACAAAGGAGTCTAAGCCTCTGACCATCCTCTGCAATAAAGATTGCCCCCTTTTTCTCTATGCTCAGCTCCTTAAGACTCAGGATAATATTAAGGGCCTCAGAGCAGACAGTTCTTAAAGATAATGACCTGTTTACTGCCTTTGAGAGGTCTGCAATTATCTTAAGATATTCTGCCTGTTTTATATTCTCTTCAAAGGTGTTTTTGAGGGATTCAGCCATGGTATTTATAGCGAGGGCAAGCTCCTTGATCTCAGCAGGTGCCTTATTTTCAGATATATTAATATCAAAGAGGCCTTCTGATATGAGATGGGTAGAATCCCTGATCCTCAGAAGTGGTTCGATTATCCTCTTTTTTGAATAAAATAGCACGAGCACAAAGAGTAAGAGGAGGATTATCAGTATAAAGAGCCTCTCTCTGTCATGAACATGGATGTCCCCTTCCCTTTCTTTCTGAAGGTCAAGGCTGAGCTGATCGAGTTCATTAAGCCCTTTTTTGAGCAGGGAATGGCAGGGATTGCAGGAGCCCTTTTTATCTTTTAGAATTTTTAAGAGGACAGGTTTCTGTTCATTAAACCAGGCTTCATAAAGGAAAGAGAGCCTCATCAGGGTCTCCCTGTTATGCTCTGGCATACCTTTCAAGGCCTTTTGAGGGTTTCCATACCTGAGGTCATAAAGGTCCTGCTCATACTGGGCAATAATCTCCTCAATGTCCTGTATATGTCTTTCCCTTTCAGGAGAACCTTCAGGGCTCATGATATGCCTTATCCTGTAGGTGATATTTCTGAGAAGGAATTTCTGCTGTTCAACAATATTTATCCTCTTGTCCTCTTCCTCAAGATGGTGGATAAAATGAGCGGATATGTAGATATAAATTCCAAAAACAGAAAAGAATAAAAGACTTATGAGGCCAATCCCTTTTAAAAGCTTAAGTCTTTTCACCTTGTCATTACCTCGCCCATACCTCCAGAATCAGGGTGATTTTGAGAACATTTTTATCTTTACTATAACATATCGGAATGTTTTGTAATTTCTTTAATATGGATGGCGAGCATAAAACGGATATCAGAGGTCGGATATCGGAAGTCAAATTCTGAGGAAGATTTTTCCTTAAGCTCTGATTTTCTGACATCTGTTTTGCCACCAAAGGGTCAATGTTCAATACTTTCACCATCAGCCATTCAAGAATTATGTTAAAATATAAAATAATCTGCATATCCTTAGAGCCTTTCATGAAAGAACCTGAGATAACAGAAGAACTGATTCGTGAACATGGTCTTTCTGAGGAGGAGTATCAGAAGATACTGGAGATCCTCGGTAGAAAGCCCACATTTACTGAACTCGGTATTTTTTCTGTCATGTGGTCAGAGCACTGCTCCTACAAAAGCTCAAGACTCCACTTCAGCCATTTCCCTACCTCAGCTCCCTGGGTTATTCAGGGTCCTGGTGAGAATGCCGGTGTAATAGACATAGGTGATGGTCTTGCTGCAGTATTCAAGATGGAGTCTCATAATCATCCATCCTACATTGAGCCCTATCAGGGTGCTGCAACAGGTGTTGGTGGAATTCTGAGGGATGTCTTCACAATGGGTGCAAGGCCTATTGCAAGCCTCAATTCCCTTAGATTTGGAGAACCTCAAGATCCATATCAGAAACACCTCTTTCATGGTGTTGTTGGTGGGATTGCTGGATATGGAAATTGCATAGGTGTTCCAACTGTTGGGGGCGAGATCTATTTTCATCCCTGCTACAATGGAAACATCCTTGTAAATGTCTTTAACCTCGGCATAGCAAAAAAAGAGAGGATATTCAGAGGAAGGGCAGAGGGTGTAGGAAATCCTGTAATTTATGTTGGTTCAAAAACAGGAAGGGACGGCATTCACGGCGTTACCATGGCATCAGAGGAATTTACTGATGATGCCCAGCAGAAGAAACCGAATGTGCAGGTAGGAGACCCTTTTACAGAGAAACTCCTTCTTGAGGCATGCCTTGAGGCAATGCAGAAGGACCTTATAGCAGGGATTCAGGACATGGGTGGCGCAGGTCTCAGTTCTTCAAGCTCAGAGATGGCTGGAAGGGCTGGCACAGGTATTGAGCTTGACCTTGAAAAGGTACCTCTTAGAGAAGAAGGGATGATCCCTTATGAGATCATGCTCAGTGAGAGTCAGGAGAGGATGCTTATAGTTGCAAAGTCAGGCAAAGAGGAGGAGCTCCTAAGGATATTTAAAAAATGGGGTCTCGATGCTGTTGTGATTGGTCGTGTTACAGAGGATGGTCTCCTCAGGGTGAAATGGCATGGCAAGGTCGTTGCTGAAATCCCGGCAAAAAAGATATCTGATGAGGCACCAAAATACGACAGGCCCAAAAAAAGGCCTGACTGGCAGGACGAACTCCAGAGGCTCGACCTGAAGCAAATACCATTGCCAGAAGATTTTAATTCAATTCTTTTAGGATTACTTTCATCTCCTAATATTGCCTCTAAGGAGATGGTCTGGGAGCAGTATGACCACATGGTAAGGACAAATACAGTCGTTAGACCTGGGGCTGATGCCGCAGTTATAAGGATAAAGGGCACAAAGAAGGCCCTTGCCCTTTCTGTGGATTGTAATTCCCGATACTGTTATCTTGACCCTTACAGGGGTGCTATGCTTGCCGTTGCAGAGGCAGCCCGGAATGTGGCATGCACAGGTGCAAGACCCTTGGCCATTACTGATAACCTTAATTTCGGAAACCCAGAAAAACCAGAGGTCATGTGGCAGTTTGTGGAAGCTATTAAAGGCATTTCAGAGGCCTGCAGGGTCCTCGAGACACCTGTTGTATCAGGAAATGTGAGTTTTTATAACGAAACAAAAGGAAAGGCCATCTACCCTACACCAACTATTGCCATGGTTGGACTCCTTGAAGACCTTTCTTGGAAGAAAGAGTCAGCCTTTAGAGTTGGCCTCGAGATTTATCTACTTGGTGATACAGGAGATGACCTTGGGGGTTCAGAATATCTGAGCCTTATTCATGGAATAGAACGGGGGATGCCACCTTACCTCGATATCCACAAAGAGAAGAGGCTCATAAGACTCCTTGAAGAGCTTGCAAAAAATAGTATCATGGAGTCAGCCCATGACTGCTCTGAAGGAGGTCTTGGTGTCTGCCTTGCTGAGTGTTCTATCCTTGGAGACACTGGTGCAGAAGTCTTTCTCAACTCTCCAGATTTTATGGCTTTAAGGCCTGATGCCCTTCTTTTCGGAGAGAGTGCAACAAGGGTTGTTGTAACAGCAAAAAGAGAAAAAGGTCCATACCTGATTGAGTTTGCAAAGTCCTTTGATATAAATTGTTATCATATAGGAGAGACAGGAGGAAAGAGACTCAGAATAAGGCATGGAACAAGGGTTCTTATAGATTTTCCAGTATCAGACCTTTCGAGGAAATATAAAAATGCCTTAAAGGAATTATTTGGATGAGGACAAAAAAGTGGATAAAAGGTCTGCTCTCACCACGCGAGGAGTGCGGAGTTTTTGGCATATACGGCCATCCTGAGGCAGCCAATCTCACCTATCTTGGCCTGTATGCCCTTCAGCACAGAGGACAGGAAGGTGCAGGAATATGTTCTTCCGATGGAAAACAGATTTATTATGAAAAGGCCCTCGGTCTTGTTGCAGATATATTTACTGAAAAGAGACTCAAAAGGCTTCCCGGATTTTTAGCAATTGGGCATAATCGATATTCAACAGCAGGTGGTAGTTTTCTAAAAAATGTCCAGCCCATAGTCGCCAACTTCTCCCTTGGCACCATAGCCCTTGCCCATAATGGTAATCTCGTGAATGCCTATGAATTAAGGGAGCGGCTTGAAAAGGACGGTGCTATCTTTCAGTCAACCTCTGACAGCGAGGTAATAATCCATCTAATAGCCCATTCCAGGGAGGATTCCCTTCATGAAAGGATTATATCAGCAGTCCAGAAGATATCTGGTGCCTTCAGCCTCCTCTTGATGACTGAAAAGGAACTTATAGCCATAAGAGACCCCTATGGTGTAAGACCTTTCAGCCTTGGTATATTTGATGGAGCCTATGTAGTTGCCTCAGAGACCTGTGCCTTTGACCTCATTGGTGCAAAATACATAAGGGATATAGAGCCAGGAGAGATGCTTGTTATAAATGAGCATGGCCTTAGCTCAAAGAAGATACTTTATTCTCCAAGAAGGTCCTTCTGCATCTTTGAATTTATATATTTTTCAAGACCTGATAGCCTTATATTCGGTGCTCAGGGTGTTGATAAGGTAAGGAAGGCCCTTGGAAGACAGCTTGCAAAGGAGTCTTCCACAGATGCTGATGTTGTTATCGCTGTGCCAGACTCAGGAGTTCCTGCTGCCCTTGGTTTTGCAGAGGCAAGTGGTATCCCCTTTGACATGGGCCTTGTACGGAATCACTATGTTGGCAGGACATTTATAGAACCAAAGCAGTCCATAAGACATTTCGGAGTAAAGATAAAGCTCAATCCCATCAGAGATGTCCTTGAGGGAAAGAGGGTGATTGTTGTTGATGACTCCATAGTGAGAGGGACAACAAGTAAAAAGATAGTGAAGATGCTCTTTGAAGGTGGAGGAGCAAAAGAGGTTCATATGAAGATAAGCTCTCCTCCAACAATTGGCCCATGTTTTTACGGAATAGACACACCAACAAGGCAGGAATTGATAGCATCAACCCACCTTATCGATGAGATTAAAAAATATATAACAGCGACAAGTCTCCAGTATCTTAGCCTTGAGGGTCTCCTTTCGACCGTGAATAATCCTCAGGATTACTGTACTGCATGCTTTGACAGAAATTATCCCATTGACTTTCCGCGAGAGGAGACAGAACAGCTTGAGCTCATATTTATAAGAGGCTAAAAAAGGCTGAAGGTTTAAGACTGAAGGGAAAATAATAATTCCTTCAAAAATCTTCAGCCTATGGCTTTAGGCTGTATAAGGCTATTGCCTGTATTTGGGCAGGTAACAGTGTGGAAGGATAATATCTACTTTGTCCTTGTTGAACCCAGAGAACCGGGTAATATCGGTGCCTCTGCACGGGCTATAAAGAATATGGGGTTTAAAAACCTTGTCCTTGTAAATCCCCTAAGGCCTGAAGGATTTGATATAAGGA
>DAISHO010000046.1:0-10576 GCA_036822495.1 Thermodesulfovibrionales bacterium | reverse complement strand
CTTCCCTGTCCAGAAAGGCCTTTTTGGAAAACCTACTGTTATAAACAATGTAGAAACCCTTGCAAATATACCTTATATAATCACAAAAGGAGCTGAGTGGTTTGCCTCCTTTGGTACGGAAAGTTCAAAGGGCACAAAGGTTTTTGCCCTTACAGGAAAGGTTAAAAACACAGGTCTTATTGAGGTTCCCCTCGGAATTACCTTAAGAGAAATTATCTACGATATAGGAGGAGGAATAGAGGGTGGTAGAGAGCTGAAGGCAGTCCAGACAGGTGGACCCTCAGGTGGCTGTATTCCAGCAAGCCTTATTGATACACCTGTAGATTATGAATCCCTTGCAAGGGTTGGCTCTATAATGGGTTCTGGTGGAATGATAATAATGGATGAGACAGACTGCATGGTGAATGTTGCCCAGTATTTTCTGCAATTCACTCAGTCAGAGTCCTGTGGAAAGTGCGTGCCCTGCAGGATTGGAACAAAAAGACTTCTCGAGATACTCCAGAGAATTACCTCTGGAAGGGGAAAACCAGAGGACCTCGAGAAATTAGAAAAGCTTTCCAATGACATAAAGGCAACCTCTCTCTGCGGTCTTGGTCAGACAGCACCAAATCCGGTACTCAGCACCCTTAAGTATTTCAAGCACGAATACGAGGCCCATATCTTTGAAAAGAAATGTCCTGCTGGAGTATGCAAGGACCTTCTTACTTATACTGTCATTGAAGAGTTTTGCAAAGGTTGTGGAATGTGCCTCAGGGTCTGTCCATCAGGTGCCATTATTGGTGAAAAGAAGAAACCCCATAAGATAATCCCTGATATATGTATAAAATGCGGGGCCTGTTTTGAGGTCTGCAAATTCAAGGCAATTAAGAAGGGATGAGTATGCTGAGGATAAAGATAGACGGAAAAGTGTACATGGCAAAACCTGGCTCAACAATCCTTGAGGTTGCAAGGGGTAATGACATTTATATCCCTACCCTCTGTGATGACCCAAGGCTCGAGCCCTATGGTGGCTGCAGGCTCTGTATAGTCCAGATTAAGGGCATGGCAAGGCCTGTTACGGCTTGTACAACACCAGTTACAGATGGTATGGAGGTGACAACAACTAACGAATACATAGAAGGCTTGAGAAAAACCATTGTAGAGCTCTTGCTGAGTGACCATCCCAATGACTGCATGGTTTGTGAAAAGGCAGGGGACTGCTCCCTTCAGGAATTAGCCTATTTTTATAATGTGAGGGAAAATCCTTACTGGGGTGAAAGGAGAAGGTACACAACAAAAGACAACAACCCCTTTATTGAAAGAAATATGGAGAAGTGTATCCTCTGTGGAAAGTGTGTAAGGGTCTGTAGCGAGGTTCAGGGTGTTGGTGCAATAGATATTGCCTACAGAGGGTTCACTGCAAAGGTCTGCCCTCCCTTTGAAAAGGACCTCAATTGTGAGTTCTGTGGTCAATGTATAAGTGTATGCCCAACAGGTGCCTTAATAGGAAAATCCTCCCTTGGCAAGGGAAGACAGAAGGACATTAAAAAAATAGAGACCATCTGTCCCTATTGTGGATGCGGATGTAATATAACACTCCATGTATCAAGGAATGAGGTAATAAGGGTAAGCTCAAGACCTGACACTATAAACGAAGGCTGGCTCTGTGTTAAGGGAAGGTTTGGCTTTGAATTCATAAAGAGTCCTGACAGGCTTAAAAAACCCTTAATAAGGGTTAAACCAAAGGGCTCTGGAAAGGAATTTCCCGAGATTGACCTTAATGACTTTAGAGAAGTTTCCTGGGAAGAAGCCCTTGACTATATAGCAGAGAGGCTAAGAGATATTAAAGAAAAATACGGACCTGATGCAATTGCTGGCCAGAGCTCAGCAAGGTGCACAAATGAAGAGAACTATGTATTTCAAAAATTCTTCAGGGCAGTTATAGGAACGAACAACATAGACCACTGTGCAAGGTATTGACACAGTGCAAGCGTGGCCGGTCTGGCCACAGTATTCGGCTCAGGGGCAATGACGAACTCCATACATGAGATTGAAAATAATGATGTCCTCTTTGTTATTGGCTCAAATACAAAGGAAAACCATCCTATCATTGCCCTCAGAATGATAAAGGCAGTAAGGAAGGGGGCAAAGCTTATAATAGCTGATCCAAGGAGAGTCCCTCTCGTTAAGTTTAGCCATATATGGCTTCAGCAAAAACCAGGTACAGATGTAGCCCTTCTTAATGCAATGGCTCATGTGATAGTAAAAGAGGGCCTTATAAAAAAGGACTTTATAGAAAGATTCACAGAGGGATTCAATGAAGAGTTTCTTAAGAATCTCGAGGGATACACACCAGAGTATGCTGAAAGGATAACAGGTGTGCCAAAGGAAAAGATCATAGAGGCAGCAAGGCTCTATGGCTCTGCTGAGAAGGCAGGGATCTACTACACCATGGGCATAACCCAGCATTCCCATGGAACAGAGAATGTCTTTGCAATTGCTAACCTCGCCCTTCTCACAGGAAATCTCGGGAAGGAATCTGCTGGAGTGAATCCCCTGAGGGGACAGAACAATGTTCAAGGCTCTTCAGATATGGGATGCAGTCCAAACATGTATCCAGGTTATCAAAAAGTAACAGTTCCATCCATAAGACAGAGATTTGAAGAACTCTGGGGAGTGAAGCTTCCAGATAAGGAAGGTCTTACTGCCTCTGAGATGCTCTTTGAGGCAGAGGCTGGAAGACTCAAGGCCCTTTATATAATGGGAGAGAATCCTGTGCTCTCTGACCCTGACACAGGTCATACCATAAAGGCCCTGAGAAGTCTTGAATTCCTCGTTGTGCAGGATATATTCCTTACAGAGACAGGTGCCCTTGCAGATGTAGTACTGCCAGCTACCTGTTTTGCTGAAAAGGATGGCACCTTCACAAACACAGAAAGGAGGGTTCAGAGGATAAGGAGAGCTGTAGCTCCCCCTGGAGAGGCAAGGGATGATATATGGATAATTACTGAATTATCCAGAAGACTTGGATATAATATGGATTATAGTAGTCCAGAAGAGATATTTAATGAGATCGGTATGGTCTGGCCTGCTGTGGCTGGAATTACCTATTCCAGGCTTGAAAGGGGAGGAATCCAGTGGCCCTGTCCTACGACAGACCATCCTGGAACACCCTATCTATTTAAGGGTGGATTTCCCCGTGGAAAAGGTGCCTTCACCGTTGTAAAATACAAACCATCATGTGAGGAACCAGATGAAGAATATCCATATATCCTTACAACCGGAAGGATACTCTACCAGTACCATACAGGGAGTATGACAAGAAGGGTAAAGGCAATAGAGGATGTGGCAGGAGAGCCCTTTATAGAAATAAATCCAGAAGATGCTCAGGAGCTTAATATAAGGGATGGCACAATGGTCAGGGTGAGTTCAAGAAGGGGTTCAGTGAGTTTAAAGGCAAGGATAACAAAAAGACCAAAGAAAGGAACGGTCTTCATACCATTCCATTTCAGGGAGGCAGCAGCGAATGTCCTTACAAATAGCCTTGCCCTCGACCCGCTGTGCAAGATTCCAGAACTCAAGGTCTCAACAGTAAGAATAGAGAAAATTTTACAGGAGGATTGATTATGCCTATTAAGGGAGAATTAAAAAAACAGATTCTTTTGAGTGAATTAAATGACAGTGAGATTTCTACATTAGCCAAGAGGGTTACAACTGAAAACTATCCCAAAGGCAAAGCCATATTCAAAGAAGGAGAACCAACAAAGGGAATCTATCTTATCAAAAAGGGAAAGGTTGAGATTTCAAAATTAACTCCCGATGGATGGAAACAGACCCTTGCTGTACTGAAAGATGGTCACTTCTTTGGAGAGCTTTCTATAATTGAAGACAAAAAGGTCCATGGTGCTGATGCTATTGCCCTTGAGAACACGGAGCTCTTCTTTATTAAAAAAGAGGACTTCAAGGAGTTGGAGCAGACTGAACCACTCCTGATGTACAAGATTATGAAGACCATAGCAAAGGTTGCGAGCAGAAATGTCCATTCCATGAATGAGCGTCTTATAAAATTACTGATAAGCTACTGATGGCAGGTCTTACCTGCCTTATTAATTTTCAATTAAAGGGTGAGGTGACCTATGCCCCTTGATCCAACCAAGTATCCAGACTGGCAGATTGCAGAAGAGGCAGAAAAACACATGAAGACCATCTACCAGCTCGCTGATGAGCTGGGCCTCGAAAAAGAGGAACTTCTTCCCTATGGTCACTATATAGGGAAGGTAGATTATGCAAGGGTTCTTGCACGACTCAAGGACAGACCTGATGCAAAGTACATCGATGTAACAGCCATAACCCCTACTCCTCTTGGTGAAGGAAAGTCCACCACAACAATAGGACTCGTTCAGGGTCTTGGCAAAAGAGGCAAAAGAGTAACAGCAGCTATCAGACAGCCCTCAGGTGGACCAACAATGAACATTAAAGGTTCTGCAGCAGGTGGAGGCCTTTCCCAGTGCATACCCCTTACACCTTTTTCTCTCGGATTTACTGGAGATATCAATGCCATTATGAATGCCCACAACCTTGCCATGGTTGCCCTCACATCAAGGCTCCAGCATGAATTTAACTATACGGATGAACAGCTTGCAAAGAGAGGGCTTAAAAGGTTAAATATTGATCCAAGGAATGTCCAGATGGGCTGGATAATGGATTTCTGTGCCCAGGCCTTAAGAAAAATTATCATAGGCCTTGGTGGAAAACAGGACGGCTTCATGATGGAATCAAGATTTGACATAGCTGTCTCGTCAGAGGTGATGGCAATCCTTGCTGTTGCCACGGACCTCAAGGACTTCCGCGAAAGGATTGGCAGGATCGTTGTTGCTTATGATAAGAACGGAAAACCCATTACAACAGAGGACCTTGAGGTTGCTGGTGCTATGACTGCCTGGATGGTTCAGGCCATTAATCCAAATCTTATCCAGACAATAGAAGGCCAGCCTGTATTTGTCCATGCAGGGCCCTTTGCAAACATTGCCATAGGCCAGTCATCAATAATTGCTGACAGGGTTGCCCTGAAACTGAGTGAATACCATGTGACAGAGTCTGGTTTTGCAGCAGACATAGGATTTGAAAAATTTTGGAACCTCAAGTGCAGATACTCAGGCCTGAAACCCCATGCAGCAGTAATAGTAGCAACCATAAGGGCACTGAAATGTCATGGTGGTGCACCTATCCCTGTTCCTGGAAGGCCCATCCCTGAAGAATACAAACACGAGAATGTTGCCTGGGTGGAAAAGGGCACAGAGAACCTGCTTCACTGCATAAATATAGTAAAAAAGGCTGGTATTAACCCTGTTGTTTGTATCAATGTCTTCCATACAGATACAGAAAATGAGATAAGGGCAGTAAGAAGGCTCTGCGAGCAGGCAGGTGCAAGGGTTGCTGTATCAAGACACTGGCAGTATGGTGGCGAGGGTGCCCTTGAACTTGCTGATGCAGTCATAGATGCCTGTAAAGAGGAGAATCACTTCAGGTTCCTCTATGACCTTGATATGCCCCAGAGGCAGAGGATAGATCTTATTGCTAAGGAAGTCTATGGAGCTGATGGAGCAGAGTTTTCACCACAGGCAAACCAGAAGCTCAAGGATATTGAAGCAGACCATGAGTTAAGCAAACTCGGGACATGCATGGTAAAGACTCATCTTAGCCTTTCCGACAACCCGAATCTTAAGGGTGTTCCAAAGGGATGGAAGCTCTTTGTGAGGGATGTCCTTGTATTTAAGGGAGCTGGATTTGTTGTGCCTGTTGCTGGTGACATAAAACTCATGCCAGGAACTTCCTCAGATCCTGCCTTCAGACGGATTGATGTAGATGTTAATACAGGGAAGGTAAAAGGATTGTTCTAAGTCTAAGGGCAGGGCTCTGCCCTGCCCTTTTCTTCTCAACTGTAACTTCTCCCCAAAAAGTTGACACCAGAGCTATTAAAGGATTATCATTAATTCTCATGAAAAAAAACCTTCTTTGCTTCATGCTGATATTATTTATTGCCTGTACAGCTCCTCTAAAAAGAGAGGAAAAACCCATGCCTCAGCCTCTTTCAAAAGAGGAACAGGAAAAGAGGGCCCTTGAGGCCTTTAATGCAATACTTGAGATAACAGAGAAGGGTCCAAGGCACGAGATACTCCCTGAGCTTGAAAAGGCCTATCTTGAGATAATAAATAATTATCCTGAGGCACCCCTTGCCCAGGAGAGCTATTTAAGGCTCCTACTCATATATACCAAGGAGTTTGTACCACCAAAAACAGAGGATGCAGAAAAGCTCTACAGAGACTTTCAGGTGATATATCCTGATTCACCCTTTAAAAAAGAGATAGAAAACACAATGGTGAGGTTCTATTATACCCACAAACTGTGGGACAGGCTATTAACAAGCCAGATACCTTATATTAAAGAATACATAAAGACAGGGGAGCTCAAGACACCTGTCCATCTCTTTTACTATTCAGAGGCAAAATTCGGACTCGGTGACCTCAATGAGGCTGAAAAAGGCTTCAGAACAATTATCACCTTATTTCCTCAATCACCAGAGGCAGTGGTATCAAAAAAGAGACTCGAAGATATTTCAAAAGGAGGTCAACAATAAATGGCTGGACATTCTAAATGGGCTCAGATAAAACACAAAAAGGCAGCCGTTGATGCAAAAAAAGGGAAGATCTTCTCTAAACTCTCTAAGGAGATAACTGTTGCTGCAAAGCTTGGTGGTGGTGACCCTGAAAAGAATCCAAGACTCAGGACTGCCATAGAAAAGGCAAGAGAGGCAAACATGCCCTCTGAAAACATCAAAAAGGCGATAATGAAGGGAACTGGTGAACTGCCAGGTGTAAACTATGAAGAGGCAATATATGAAGGATACGGGCCTGGTGGTGTTGCCCTCATGATAGAGGTCCTAACAGACAATAAAAACAGGACTGTCTCTGAGATAAGACACATAATGTCAAAGCATGGGGGGAGTATGGGAGAGGCTGGATGTGTCTCCTGGATGTTTGAGAAAAAGGGATACATCCTTGTTGAGAAGACAAAGATAAGTGAAGATGAACTCATGGCCATAGCCCTTGATGCAGGTGCAGAGGATATGAAGAACGATCCCCAGGAAGAAAATTATGAGATAATAACAGCCACTGAGGACCTCAATAAAGTAAAATCAGCAATTGAGTCCAGAGGGATCCAGATTACCCTTGCAGAGATCACAATGCTTCCAAAGAGTTATGTCCAGCTTGATGAAAAGGATTCAGACCAGATGCTCAGACTCTATGAGGCCCTTGAGGACCATGATGATGTCCAGAATGTCTATGCAAACTTCAACATCCCTGATGAGATATTAACTGCTAAAGAAAGGTGAAATGACAAAAGAATCCATAAGGACAACCTTCAAGAGAAAATTTATTGCAGGCCTCTTTGTTACAATACCAATTCTTATTACCATACTCGTAATAGAGAGGTTCTTCACATTTATTGATAACCTTCTGGAGCCCCTCCTCAGGTCCATTATTGGCTACCATATCCCTGGTCTGGGTTTTCTTACAGCTATATTTATTATCTTTATTGTTGGTCTTATATCAACGAATGTCTTTGGTAAAAGACTGATTCAGCTGGCTGACAGGATATTCCTCAAGCTTCCCCTTTTTAAAAGCCTCTATACTGCAATAAAACAGATAATGGATGCCTTCAGCCCTGAATCAAAAGGTGCCTTTAAGAAATTCGTTATAGTGGAATATCCAAGGCAGGGAACCTATGCCTTTGGTTTCCTCACAAAGGAATGCAGGATTGAAGGTGGAGCCGAGCTCAGGGCAGTCTATATACCAACAAACAATCTTTATCTTGGGGAGATCGTCCTTTTTAAAGAGGAGGATATCATCTACACTGATATCCCCATTGAAGAAGGGGTAAGGATTATACTTTCTGGTGGAATAGCCACACCAGGAGATATAAAAGGGACAAAGAAGAGGGAATGATGAATCTGAGTGTTATAGTTCTTGCTGCAGGCCTTGGAACGAGGATGCGATCAGAGGTTCCAAAGGTCCTCCATCCTCTATGCGGAAAACCCATGCTTCACTATGTCCTCGAGGCCTTAAGGCCTTTAAAGCCAGAAGAGATTATAGTTGTTGTGAATAAGTCTCATAAAGAGCTAAAAGAGTATCTTGGAGACATGGTTAAAATAGCTATCCAGGATAAGGCTCTTGGAACAGGCCATGCCCTCAAGGCTGGCCTCAAGGAATTAAAAGATTCAGGAACAGTCCTTGTTATAAACGGTGATACCCCTCTTATCAAGTCTGAAACATTGAAGACCTTTATAAAACTCCACAGAAAGGATAGAAATAGCCTTTCCCTTTTATCCTTTTTCCCTTCTGACCCCTCTGCGTATGGAAGGATAATAAGGAACGGAAATGGAAAGATTATTGCCATAAAGGAAAAAACTGACATAAAACCTGAAGAGCTTAATATAAGAGAGGTAAACAGTGGGATTTATCTTGTGGAACCCGATGTCCTCACCCTGGTAAATCTGATAAAAAAGAATCCTCTCAAAGGAGAATACTACCTTACAGATATAGTGAGCTTAACCCTTAAAAGGGGATGGAAGGTAGATGCCTATTGCCTTGGTGACGAGACAGAGTTTATGGGCATAAACACAAGAAGCGAGCTTTCTACTGCATCAGCCATAATGAGAAAAAGGATAAACGAGAGGCTCATGCTTGATGGAGTAACAATCCTTAATCCTGAAAATACCTATATTGAATCAGATGTGAGAATAGGCATGGACACCACAATTTACCCTTGCGTGTATATAGAGGGCAGCAGTACTATTGGAAAAAACTGCATTATCTTTTCAAATGTAAGGATAGTAAATTCTACTATTGGAGACCATGTAATAATCAAGGATTCTTCTGTAATTGAGGATTCTGTAATTAAAGACAATGTCACCATAGGTCCCTTTGCCCATCTCAGGCCAGGCAGTGTAATATCAGAAAATGCAAAGATCGGTAATTTTGTGGAGATAAAGAAATCCATTATTGGTGCGGGTACAAAGGCGATGCATCTGAGTTATATAGGTGATGCAGAGGTGGGCAGGAATGTAAACATAGGTGCTGGTACGATTACCTGTAATTATGACGGCTTTAAAAAACACAAGACCATTATAGAAGACAATGTCTTTGTTGGAAGTGATACCCAGCTTGTAGCTCCTGTAAGGGTCTCAAAGGGAGCATATATTGGTGCTGGTTCAACAATAACAAAGGATGTCCCTCCTGAGTGTCTTGCCATAACAAGGACTCCCCAGAGGCATATACCTGACTGGGTCAAAAAAAGAAAAAAGGAAAAAGACTGATGTGCGGGATAATCGGATATACAGGCAGAGAAAATGCTATCCAGATAGTCCTTGAGGGCCTCAAAAGACTCGAATACAGGGGTTATGATTCAGCAGGAGTTGCCTTCTTTAATGAAAAGAGAATCGAGGTCAAAAAATCTCAAGGAAAGATAAAGGACCTCGAGGCCCTTCTCAATCCCCTTCCCTCAAGCTCCACTGCCATTGGTCATACAAGATGGGCAACCCATGGAAGACCTTCAGAGGAGAATGCTCATCCCCACAGGGCAGGCAAAATAGTCCTTGTCCATAATGGAATCATAGAGAACTATCTTGAATTAAAGAGAGAACTAATAAAAAAAGGCCATTCCTTCAGTTCTGAGACAGACACAGAGGTTCTATGCCATCTTATTAATATTCATATAAATGACAAAAGCCTTGAAGAGGCGACAAGAGAGGCCCTGAGGCATGTTAAGGGTGCCTATGCCATTGCTGTTATGAATGAAGATGAACCAGGAAAGATTGTAGGGGTTAGAAAGGACTGTCCTCTTATTGCTGGTCTTTCAGATAATGGATATTTTATTGCCTCTGATATACCAGCCTTTCTCCAATACTCCAGGGATGTTATATTCCTTGATGATGGAGAACTCATTGTCCTCACCCCTGAAGTCCTTCAGCTCATGACTGTTAATGGAGAGAGTATTAAGAAATCTCCTGTCCACATTGACTGGAGTCCTACCATGGCTGAAAAGGGTGGTTACAAGCACTTCATGCTAAAGGAGATCTTTGAACAGCCCAGGGCAATTGCTGATACCTTAAGGGGAAGGATAGAGCCTGAGAGGGGCGAGATAAACCTCCATGAATTCAACATTGATAAAAAAGTCCTTGAGAATACAGAAAGGGTCCTCATAGTTGCCTGTGGCACATCCTATCATGCAGGCCTTGCCGGAAGATACATGATAGAGGAACTCGCAAGGATTCCCGTAGAGGTAGAGATTGGCTCTGAATTCAGATATAGAAAGGCAATCTTAAACAAGAACACCCTTGTTGTAGCCATAACCCAGTCAGGCGAGACAGCTGATACCATTGCAGCCATAAGGGAGGCAAGGTCAAAGGGGCTCAAGGTACTCACAATATGTAATGTCCTTGGAAGCACTGCCTCCCGTGAGAGTGACGGTGTCTTTTATACCCATGCAGGCCCTGAGATTGGCGTTGCCTCAACAAAGGCCTTTACAACACAGCTTG
>DAISHO010000045.1:0-10685 GCA_036822495.1 Thermodesulfovibrionales bacterium | reverse complement strand
TATATAGGGTATATTTGCGAGGGTCTCTACATTGTTTATAACAGTAGGTTTTCCAAAAAGGCCTTTCTGGACAGGGAAGGGTGGCTTTGGCCTCGGCATGCCTCTTTTGCCTTCAATGGAGGCTATAAGGGCTGTTTCCTCTCCACATACAAAGGCACCTGCACCGAGTTTTATCTTTATGTCAAAGTTAAAGCCTGTCTTGAGGATATCCCTGCCAAGGAGGTTTCTCTCCTTTGCCTGCACAAGGGCCTTTTTCAGCCTTTCAACAGCAAGGGGATATTCTGCCCTGATATATACATAACCCCTTTTTGCACCTATGGCATATCCACCTATGAGCATCCCTTCAATAACAGCATGGGGGTTACCTTCTATGACTGCCCTGTCCATAAATGCGCCAGGGTCTCCTTCATCAGCATTGCAGATAATGTATTTCTCATCTCCCGGAGCATTCTTTGCCATCTCCCATTTCAGACCTGTTGGAAAACCCGCACCACCCCGACCCCTCAGGCCTGATTTTTTAATCTCTTCTATCACATCCTCGGGAGACATATCTTTTAATACCTTTTCAATAGCCTTATAACCACCTGCTGAAATATAAGAGCCTATATCCTCAGGGTCGATCTCTCCACAACTTGACAGGACAACCTTCTTCTGCTTTTCATAGAATGTATGGTAATCTTCAGTAACAGTCCATTCAGAGATAGGTTTTCCATTAATAATATGTTCCTCTATAATTCTTTCCACCATCTCGGGTTTTATATACTGGTATGTCGTTTTTTGTCCGTCAATTATCACATCTACAAGGACATCCCTTGCGCAAAGGCCCCTGCAACCAACCCTGTGGGAAGAGCAATGCTTCTTTAAAGAGGCTTCAAGGTTTTTTTCTGACAGGATTCTCTGGAAGTTCTCGAGGACTTCAAGACCACCTGCTGCAATCCCACCTGTTCCCGTGCACACCCTTATCTCTATGCCTTTATTCATCCTTCTTAATTTCCTTTAATTCCTTAACGAGTTTTTCTGGGGACATCTTCCCAAAGACCTTTTTGTTTATAATGACCACAGGGGCAATGCTACAGGCACCAACACAATTGACCTGTTCAAAGGTAAAGAGGCCGTCTTCTGTAGTATTACTATCTTCAGACAGAGCGAGCTCTTTTTTTGCTGTATTTATAAGTCTTTCAGAACCCTTGACATGACAGGCTGTACCAGAACAGACAGTTATGATATTTTTGCCCCTTGGTTTCAGATAAAACTGGGCATAAAAGGTGGCTATCCCATAAAATACAGCAGGTGGGACATCGAGCTTATCAGAAAACCAGTAAATCGCTTCCTGAGGAAGATAACCAAACTCTTCCTGTATATCCTGAAGGATTGAGATCAGGTTTCCTTCATTTTCTTTGAATCTTCTGTAGATCCCTTCCAGTTTTTCCTGCATAGCTCTCTTTGAACTGCTAAAAAATCTGCTCGCTATTTGGAATCTTAAACAATTGTATAAATTGTTACATTAAACTTTTCAAAAAAAAGGTTATATATTTTATCAGTTTTAAAGCATTCTGTAAACAAAAAAAAATTAATGGATTAATAAACGGAGTGAATAAAGATACTTTTTTACACAGTGATGTTACTTTTCTGGCTTATGTCTTAAAGTCCTTAATCTTGCAATCTCTTCCTGATAACCGTAGATGTGGGCACCTGCGCTGTAGGCATACATTGGACCATTCTTAAGGCCTGTTTCCTGAGCTACATACTGTTTGAGGAGTTCAATGCCACCAAGGTTTGTGGGAAACCCTGCCCAGAGGTCCCAGGACCTGAAATAGGCTGTTACTGTAAGGATAAGCTCCTTCCTGTTAGTTTCGCCACCAGCATCTACAGGTATAACCTTAAAGTCCAGAAGCCTGAGGCAGGGAGGGTCAAGCTTTCCATCGTTTCCATAGCATATATCAAGGTCTTGAGGGGTTCCAACCTCGATGACAGCCTGGTTTGTTAGAGGGGTCTCCTTAAGAATCTTTATAACCCTTTCCAGCTGGGTGCCACCCTCAGGCATTGGGGCATGGATTCTTGAAGAGTATCTGTAGGTTTCGTTCTCTGAAAGCTCAGGGTTCATAAGGTAATTGGCAAAGTAGTCTTCTATGTATTCCATGGATGTTGGAGCAGGTATACCGAGATGGGATGGGATTACAGGAACCATGTCCTGATCAGGATGCTCTATGAATACTACAATTCCTGGATACTGGAGCCTGTACTGCTCTTTTTCAAAAGAACCTCTCTGGACATTCTGGACATAACCATGGTCAAAGAGATTGTAGATTAACTGAAACCAGGCATCAGATATGGTCTTTGCATTTATGCACAGAGGTTGAAGATTCATACAGGCACAACCTTTTTTGCAATATCTATGACCTTTTTAGCTCCTCTAAGGGCCCTCAGGGCATCCTCTTTAGTATATTCTTCAGATGGTATAAAGTCTGTGTCTCCATAGAAAGCCAATTCCCTTTCTTTTCTTAACCATCTTGATATCTCTGATATTTCATAAAGTTCCTTATGTATCTCTTCGGGAAACTTATCTTTGTTTTCGAGGATAATCATACCTACATCATGCCATTTTGGT
The DNA here is from genome assembly GCA_036822495.1 of Thermodesulfovibrionales bacterium. Lineage (GTDB taxonomy): Bacteria > Nitrospirota > Thermodesulfovibrionia > Thermodesulfovibrionales > CALJEL01 > CALJEL01. The sequence goes on along the minus strand of DAISHO010000045.1, from coordinate 8,077 downwards.
GGATCAATTCCAACCTGCCTTAGCATAGCCTTTTGGGCAAGCTCAACAGCCTCCTGGGCCTCCCTCACCACATCAGAAAAGTCTTCTCTGCTAAGATAAAGTTCTAAGGTATCGAGCCTATTAATAGCTTTTTTTATGTAATCCATTGCGAGATTAATATTCGTCATAATTCAATAATATCTCCGTACTTGTAGTCAGGCTTGAGCTCCCAGTAATATCCTCCTTTGTAAAAAACCTTTCTTGCACCAAGTTTTTTTAATTTGTCTTGCAGTTCTTGAAGGTATCTTTTAAAAAAGTCATCTCTGTCATAAAGGATTTTCACCTGTTCTGTCATATCAAGAAATAAAGGACTGCCAAGTCTTACCTCCTCAGGTGTTTTAAAAAGAGGAGAAAGCCTCAAGGGTATGCCTTCTTTGTAAAGTCTATAAATGTCATTAAGAAGGTTCTTTTCAATATGGTCATCGAACTCCTGTGCTCTCTTTATTCTTCCTTCTGGCAAAGCCTCTGCTATTATCAATATATCAATATCTGAGTCAGGTCTGAAGGTATCCCTTGCAACAGAGCCGAATAAGGCTATTGTGATGAGCCTCTCTTTATAATGCTCAATTATCCTGTCTTTTACCTTCTCTATAAGCTCGTAAAATCTCTCTTTGTAGCCCATAATTTTTAACATGTCAGATGAAAGGCGGCTATAACCTTTTTGTCCCCTTTCATGTTATTAAAGACCTCCACAGCCTCAGTGGTCTTTTTTATAATTACCTCGATGCCCTTTGACCTGAGGTTCACTACAGTCTCCTCAGGTACCTTCATTACTCCATTATATCCAGTGCCGATTATGAGGATATCAGGTTTCTCTTTTATGACCTCACTGAGGTCTTCTATCTGGAGGAGGTGGCCTTCCCTTCTCCACCAGGAGGAGTCAATCCTCTGAGGATAGATAATCAGGTCCCTGGTGTAGGCCTTTCCATCTATAATGATTTTCCCAAAGGAGTAGTGGTCTATCCTCATGGAATATTATAACTTATTCTATCAGGTATCCTGCCATTATAAAGACGGAAGGCCTTTCTTTAAGGAGCTTAAAAAATATTCTTACAATATCTGGGTCGAACTGGTGTCCTGCTTGAGTTTCTATCTCCTTTATGGTATCCCTCAGAGATAGGGCTGGCCTGTAGGGTCTGTCACTCATCATTGCCTCAAAGGCATCTGTGAGATGAATTATCCTTGCCTTTATGTCTATATCCTCTTCCTTAAGGCCTTCAGGATAGCCAGAACCATCATATCTTTCATGATGTTGAAGGATAATCCTCCTAAGTCCATTTAAAAATATGATCCCATCAAAAAATTCAGCCCCTCTCACTGGATGGGTTTTCAGGATATCGAATTCTTCTACTGTGAGAGGGCCTTTTTTATTAAAAATCCTATATGGCAACTTCAGTTTTCCAATATCGCAGAGGCCAGAGGCCTGTTCGAGCATCTCTATTTCTTTTGATAAAAGATTAAGCTCCTTGCCAATCTCAAGAGAAATCCTTTTTATTCTATTGGAATGTCCTTTTTCGTAGAATCTATTTTCCTCAAGTATATGTCCAATCACCGACTCAATCACAGAGGCATAACCTTTTGTATATCTTTCAAACTCCTGAAGATTGCTAAATATGCAGGATAGATGGTCTCTAAAGACCATTAATATTTCTATATCTTGTTGGGTGAAAGGCGAACCAGTTGCCTCTACAAACATTGCGCCAATAGTATATGATTTGGTTTTTACAGGAACACCGATTATCTGATTCCCAGAAGCTGGATGGATATCGATTATATAGATTTTATTTGCAATTAATTTAGATAAGATATCCTTATCATGGGCGGAAAAATCAGGGGTAAAGCCAAAGGCCCTAACATAATTAAATATAAATTCAGTGTTATTTTTAATTATATATATTATCCCTCGTTCTCCCTGAAGTAGGTTAACAATATACTTGATAAAATTCTTTAAGACCTCTTCCCATCCCTGCATTTCAGAGAGTGTTCCTACAATCTCGCCTGTCTTTTTAAATCTTTTTATGTTTGTTTCTATAGAAATGAGTCTATCTTTGGCCTCTTGTGTAAAAATCTCTAATGCCCTGTTAGTTGATTCGAGCTTTTTAAACTTATATTGAAGCTCTCTGTTTATTTCCTCGACCCGTTCCATGTATTTTAATTCAGTCCTCAAGTCTGATAATTCCTTTTCAAGTTTTCTGTTTAATTCTACAAGGTTTTTAAATTGTTCAAGAAGATATTCGGACACCATGTGGAGGATATTTATCTCATCTTTATTTTGAGATATTACTGTTGATTTCACCGCTGAATCTGCCGGGCAACTCTCTTTTGATTTTTGAAGTAGATTGCTTATCTTATTAATAGGGTTAAAAATGAGTCTTGATAGAATTAAACCAATTATAGAAAGGATACCGAAAGAAATAATGACACTGAACAGGATTTTATTTAGTTTTAAATCCTGGGATTCCATAATTTTGGTAAGTTCATATTTCATCTCTATCATACGAAACCTGTTATTTTCCGTGTGACATGTTCTACATTGGTTGGTTGTTCTAATTGGTTTGATATAATAAATATGGTTATTAATTCCGGGCTTTAAATTAAGATAATCCTCTGACCTGAGGCCAACCTCAAACCTGGTGTGAGAGCTTAGTATGACGCCACTGTCATCAATTATTCTGAGAAAGTTGAGACCTCCGATCTTTCTATAATTTTCTATGATATTGTTGAGAGTTTCGGGTCTTCCAGAAAGCATGCACTCCTCAATATCCCTCTGAAGAAGTTCTCCGAGTCTTTCCATCTCATTGTACTTGAGTCTTTTCTGCTGGTCTTTGAAGTAATGGACATAAATACTGGAGACAATATATAGAGAGGCTAAAAGGACAAGACCGATGAGAGAGAGGAGTTTTAATTTTAAAGTCATAGTCCCTCTACTCTAATTTTACCAGAAATTACAGCCTTTATTGTTACCTGCGCTACCACTTAAAATTCATCAAGATTTTTCGAATAATCCATGAAGAGCTTCAGGCCTCTTCTGTGTTCTTCTGTAAGGTCAAAGGAGAGGGACTTCCAGTAGTCCGCAACATTTTGCCCACCGATAAGACCTCCTATCTGGGGAAGGTGAGCTATCCTGAAGGGGTTCTCTAAAAATTCTTTTTTTATCCTGTCAAGGGCATCCTTTAGTTTTCTGATCATAATGGATTTTTTATTCGCTACCTCTTTCCGAACTATCCAGAGGGCATAGACAAAGGGTAGTCCTGTATGTCTGTGCCAGAGCTCTCCGAGATCATAGACAAGATATGTCCTGTTTGTAAAGGCCCTTTTCATAGCCTCGTCACCAATTAGGAGATAGGCAGGATACCTTTTGAGGCCCTCTTCAAGGGGAAGGTTGCTTCTCTTTATTTTTATGCTCAAATTGAGAAATATGTTTGCAATAATCTTCAACTGGACTACTGATGTGTCAGACTGGTCAGTTGCAAGGACTGTCCTGTTCTTGAGTTCTCCAATCGGCAACGAACTGAAAAGGATGATGCTTCCTACAGGGCCAATGGAGCTTACAGAATGGCCCTCAATTATTTCATATAAATCCTGATTGAGAAGATACTCAATTGAGGATGAGGGACTTACATCAATCTCTCCCTTTCTTAACAATTTATTCAGTTGAGAAGGTACTGCCTCTATGAATTCAAAGGAGGGTTCTTTCAGACCTTCGAGGTAATAAAAAAAGGGGAAGAGATTGAGATAGGGTATCTTGCCAATTCTAAGGGTCTCCATAGACAGATATTAAAAGTCAGTAATCAGAAGTCGGATTCCAGAATTTAAGGAAAATTTTTCCTTAACATCAGACTTCAGACTCCCGAGCCCTGACCTCCCTTTTGCCACCATTTATCCCTTTATAACACCAATTGGATGGAGCCTTGCAACCTTTCTTGATATGCCAGCCCTGTGGACAACCTCAACTACATTTGATACATCTTTATATGCCTCTGACATCTCCTCTGCAAGGGTCTCCCTTCCAGCTGATCTGACGATAATGCCTTTGTCTTCCATCTCCCTTGATATTGACCTGCCTTTAGCCAGTTTTATTGCCTGATGTCTTGAGAGGAGTCTTCCAGCTCCATGACAGGTAGAGCCAAAGGTCTCTTCCATTGCCTTTTCTGTGCCGATTAATAAATAAGAATACCTTCCCATATCACCAGGGATTATGACTGGCTGGCCAATATTACGATAAATTTCTGGAAGTTCAGGATGGCCTGGAGGGAATGCCCTTGTTGCTCCCTTCCTGTGAACAATTAATTTTCTTTTTTTACCATGTACGGTGTGTTCTTCAATCTTTGCAATATTATGGGCAACATCATAGATTAATGTTAAGCCGAGTTCTCTTGGTGTGATATTGAATACCTTCAGGAAGCATTCCTTTGTCCAGTGCATAAGGCACTGCCTGTTTGCCCAGGCATAATTGGCAGCTGCCCTCATGGCAGCAAGGTATTCCTGTGCCTCTGGACTCTTAAAAGGAGCGCAGGCAAGTTCCTTATCAGGAAGTTCAATTCCATATTTCCTTGCTGCCTTTTCCATTACCTCAAGAAAGTCAGTGCAGACCTGATGACCAAATCCCCTTGAACCTGTATGAATCATTACTGTTATCTGGCCTTTAAAAAGACCGAGTTCAGAGGCAATTTTTTCGTTATATATTTCATCAACATACTGGACCTCGAGGAAATGATTACCTGATCCAAGGGTACCCTGTTGAGCCCTTCCTCTTTCGTAAGCCTTCTCACTTATTACAGAGGGATCAGCTCCTTCTATAGACCCTCCAGACTCAATCTTCTCAAGGTCAGAAGGCTCACCAAAACCATTCTCCACAGCCCATTTAGCTCCTTTTCTCAGGAGCTCTTTTTCGTCATCAGGGCTGAGTTTGATCTTTCCTTTTGAGCCTACTCCTGTTGGTATCTCATTGTAAAGGGCATTTACAAGCTCTTTTATCTTTGGAAGGACCTCTTCTTTTGTCAGATTGCTTCTGAGAAGCCTTACGCCACAGTTTATGTCATATCCCACCCCTCCAGGAGAGATAACACCTTCTTCAATATCGAAGGCAGCAACACCACCGATGGCAAATCCATACCCTGTATGGACATCAGGCATTGCAAGGGATGAGCCTACAATACCTGGAAGTGTAGCTACATTTGCCACCTGATCTACAGATCCTTTCTCAAGCTCTTTTTCGAGCTCTTCATCAACAAAGATTATTCCATTTGTCCTCATGCCAGGCTTGTAGTCCCTTGGGACCTCAAGCCTGTTTTCATCTATCCTTCTTAAGCCTTCCACTGGCATAGTTTCACCCCCTCAGATATCAAAGATTATTTCTGCCTGCCACATATCTCGATTCTTAAAAATCCTTAGATTATGATATGTGGCTGCCTTTACAAGGAGCCCTCGTTCGTGCCTGTTAGGATCGAATTCCTCACCCATTATAATTGCCTTAAGCCATAAAAAGCTTGCTGAAGGCTGAAATTTGAAATGGTCTTCCATGTTACCTTCTATTGATATTGAGCTTCCTATAAATCCATAAGTATCAAACTGAAATATAAGCTCATTAAGGAACGATACAAAAAGACCCTCAAGATTATCATCCTTTACTTCGATTGTTAAGGCCTTTTGAGGTCTTACAGAACTGAGATCAGTTATTAAACTATAAAGTCCCTTTGCAGCATTTATAAAAACCTCTTTAATGTCCTTTCCAAAGACTTTTAAACCTATATCACCAGAAATATCTAATATTTCGAAGCTCATATTTTATTTTATCATAGGTTAATTATGGAGCGTTTACCTTTGAGGATTTTCTATTTTTTTCAATGGCTTTTTAAACATTTATACCGATAATTTTAATGGGCTAAATTTCAACCATATGGACGGAGCAAGAGATACAGGGATCGTAGGACCTTACTATTCTTTCACAGGTTCTTTTTATTTGTTCTGGTGGAATCTCTACAGAGGTCTTTTTTAAAAATAGCTTTAATGAATATTCTATATGATAAAGATTCTGGGATGTTGGAGGGATAAGCCTTGCCTCTCTTATAAATCCCTTTTCATCCAGCTCATAGATATGTATCAACATTCCTCTCGGTGCTTCTGTGATCCATATGGTTTTGCCAGGGATCTGCTTATACTCATAAGAGTTACTTTTAGGCTCTTCATAATCCTTTATTAGTCTCATGGCCTCATAAAAGGCAAAGGAGACCTCTACGGTGCGTGCTATAATGGATTGGTATATATTATTTAAAGGCAGGGATATGCCAGCTTCCTTAATTACACCTTTTATTTCATCAGGTATATATTTATAATTAAGATTTAATCTTGCGAGAGGTCCAACTATATAAGGTTTTATGGCTTCGCCATCTTTGATACCTGAAAAGAGGGAATTAGAGTAGGGTAGCTGGAATTCTGAAATAAGAGCTAAAAATTGATCCATTTTCATCTTGAGTCCTGAATTAGATATTACAAAACCATAATTCATTGGATATTCTCCTGCTTCACCAAGGGATAGGAAGGTATGCACTATCTCTAATTCTGGATAATTTAAATTCGATGCCCATCTAATCATCTGTAAAGATTTCTCATAGGCCTTTTCTATTTCTGGTAGGAGTTCTGTGAGCTGTTTTTTCTTTGGAAAGTTATAGAAGCCACCAACCTTTACAGAAACTGGATGGATCGACCTCCCTCCTATAATTTCAATTAATTTATTACCAATCCTCTTCATGGACAGCCCTTTTTTCAGGATATCCATATAACTTTTTGAAGACCAGGCATCAGGAAGATTGTAAAAATCAGGACCATGAAGTAGATAAATGTGAAGACAATGGCTCTCTATCCATTCACTAAGATATAGTAGCCTCCTTAAGGCCTTTATCTCTTCGGACACTTCAATCCCGTAAAGTCTTTCAATTGCATGGACTGCACTCATCTGATAGGCTATAGGACATATACCACATATCCTTGATGTAAAATCTATTACCTCCTGAGGAGTCCTCCCTCTAAGAAATCCCTCAAAGAACCTTGGTGCTTCAAAGACCCTGATTTTTATATCCTCGGGCCTTTTATCCTTTAGTTCAATAATAAAACTTGCATCACCTTCAATCCTTGATATAGATTTTGTCTTAATGATCTTTTTACTCATTAACGAATCTCCTTTTCCTGTAGGCATAGGAGTTCATCTGGTCCAGAAGCCTCAAGTAGTCTTTTTCTGATATTCCATTTTTTTCAAGGATTCTTCCAAGGGCATTGATATTTGCACCTTCCTTAGGCCCAAAACATCCATAACATGGTCTTCCAAAAGATGGGCAGATAGCTCCACATCCAGCCTTCGTAACAGGCCCAAGACATGGCTTTCTTGAGGATACAAGAATGCACGGTATAGACTTTCTTTTGCATTCCATACATAAGCTGTAGACAGGTATCCTTGGAGTTTTTTCAAGGATGAGGTCAATAAGAACCTCTTCAAGGTTTTCCTTTGAGATAGGACATCCCCAGAGTTCATAATCTACATAAATGTGTTCTGAAACAGGAGTAGAAGTGGACATGGTTTCTATGTGCTCTGGAGATGGATAAACAATATTTTTATAAAAACCAAGGCTTGCCCAGTTCCTTAATGCCTGAAGACCGCCTGATGTTGCACAGGCACCAACAGTGATAACTTTTCTTGACCTCTCCCTTATATCAAAGACCTCTTCTTTCTGTTTTTCTGTTGTAATGGAGCCCTCTATTAAAGAAAGAGCAAAAGTGCCTTTTAAGTCTCTGTCAGTACCTTCCCTGAAAAAGGCAATTTCATAAAACCGAAATAATTCAAGTAGGTCTTCTTCGAGGTTTAAGAGTGTAAGCTGGCATCCATCGCAGGAGGTTAGTTTGAATACCCCAATTCTTAATTTTTTCATTATACCTCCTTGATGCCGAAGAGTTCTTCTATATCGGAATACCTGAAGACAGGTCCGTCTTTACAGACGAACTTTGGCCCAAACATACAATGTCCGCAGATTCCCTGTCCACAGTT
>DAISHO010000044.1:0-10687 GCA_036822495.1 Thermodesulfovibrionales bacterium | reverse complement strand
AACGCCTAAAGCCTATAGCCTAAAGCCTATTTGAGGCCTTATGCCCTCTTTAAAAATAACATTTTAATTTATTTTGGACAGCTATGAAATTTCTTTGAAAATAAAAAGGGTGGGAAAGAATCCCCACCCTTAATCGAAGACAGTGGTTTTTGAATTATTTTACTGAAACTGTCTTTGTGGTCTCATAGAAGAGATACTTGTCCTTTCCAACAACTCCTTTTGTGTGGTCACCACCAGCTGGCAGGTACCATAGCTGCACAGTTATGTCCATCTCCTTTGCCTTAACCTCCCTGACCTTTTTGCCCTCTTTTTCTACATCCTCATAAGGGAATTTTATCTCGAAGTTTTCCATCTTTGTCTGTCCGGGCTGGAGGGTGGTATCTGCTAAGAAGCCAGATTTTCTGAAGGGTCCATAGACCATCTTGTCACCCCTGCCTTTTGCAGGAGACTGAGGGGTATAGATCTTATAGGTATTAAACACAACATTTCCATCCTTTGTCTTAGCGGTCACATCCAGGACCAGCCTGTTTGGAGATGGTCAGCCATCTGGTATCCTGTGGCCTGCATTGCTTGAAAGCTTCACAGTTACATAGGCAGTAGGAATCGAATCCCCGGGCTTCATCAGGAAATAATAGGCCTTTGTATCAACCTCAACACTTACAGCACCTTTTGCCTGATCAGGGTCTCTGTAGGCAGGCATGAAATGGCCCTTCTTGTTCTCTTTCATATGGCATTCCTGACAGGTCTTTGACCCACCAGATGGTATGTAGGCATGCAGATAGCTTCCATAAAGGGTTGCACACTGGGTTGGCTCAACAAGGTCAAAGTTCGGACCAAGGCCATGGCACTGACCGCAGAGGATAGACTCTGTCATTATAGGACTCTTTTTGAGTTTTGTGTATTTTGAATCTCCATGGGCACCTTCCTTTGTACCATAGACAGCATCCTTTTCTGGCTCGCCATCTGTCCACTTATGGATAAGGGCCTTATTATTGTGGCAGATAAGGCAGTTTATACCGAGTTTTTTGAGTTTCTTCTGGGCCTCTTCATCTCCTGCTGCACCATCAATAGCTGCCTTTGCTATCTCCTGAGCGACCTCATCTGTGGCATCCTTTATCTGGGGAAGATGGCACTTCAAACAGCTGAGCATATGTTCCACCTTAATGTCCTTTATGTCCTTCACCCCAGAATAGGTCCATTCCTTCATAAAGCCATCCTTAATGGTGCTTGCTATTGTTGCCATTGTCCTCGGTGAGCCCACAAGGGATATGGCATGATAGGACTTCTCCCATTCTTCATACTCTTTTGGATGACACTTCTTACAGCTACTTACATCATACATCTTTGCAAGCTCATCAATAGATTTTGCCTTCTCTGCTGAAGCAGTTAAAGGCACGGCAATGAGCATTGCCAGCATTAAGATTAAAAGCCTCTTCATACAATCCTCCTCCTTTTGTTTGTTTTTGGGTTCAAAGAACCCGGTAAATATTTTTTTCTTTCTCTCACCTCCTTTCTAAATTTTCAGAAGGGCCCTGCAAGGTCTTCGGCCTTGCAGGGCAAGTTTTCAAGGGGAGGTTTTAAAACCCCTCTGCTGGAGGTTTATCCAGCAGAGATTGGGGGATATATAAATACTTATTAGTTTTTTGAATTATGGAATTCCCTAAGAGGGATAGAAAAGGCATAACCTCCTGGTATGCCTCTATGGTGAAAGATGTTATCTGATGTTCAATTATCTGATTACTACATATGTCAAGGTTTAAGATTACAGGCTGATGAGTTACACAATATCCTGTAGAGTTTAAAAGTGGCATGCTACAAAGTGCCACCAGAATAAAAAGAGTCGTAATCCTTGAGCCCTTCATATAAAACTTATACATTAAGCACTGGTAGATTGTCAACTTAAAATTATAAGTTTAAACAGGCTACAGCTGAAGTTCCTTCAGCCTTAAGCCTATTTGAGGCCTTATGCCTATTTTAAAAGCCCCTTTCAATTTGTTTTGGACAGCACTGAGTGTGTGTATAGAATTAATATACACCTGTATGGTTATTTTATTCTATAAAGTAAGGGAAGAAGGGCTCAGAAGATAGGCTACTGGTTATGGGCGTTAGGATATTAAGGAAAATTCTATTGTCTGAAGCCTGTAGTCTAAAGCCTAAATCTTCACCTTGAAGCCTAAAAGGCTGGCACGTAATTTGCTATCTAAAGTTAGAGGCCTGAGACATGAAAAAAAGAGAGAGAATACTTGTAGTAGATGATGACCCTGTAATAGCCCAGAGCTGTAAGAGGATACTGAGCTCAGAAGGTTATGTTGTCTCTGTTGCTGAAAGAGGCGAGGAGGCAATAAATAAAGTATCAAAAGAGGAATTCAGTCTTGTTATAACTGACATAAGACTTCCTGATGTATATGGCCTTATTGTTTTGAAGGAGACAAAGGTCATACAGCCCGAAAGTGATGTGGTGGTGATTACAGGTTACCCGTCCCTTGAGGATGCAAAGGAATCTGTAAGGCTTGGTGCCTTTGAATATATAGAAAAACCCTTTACCCCTGAATTTATCATTAATACAGCAAAGAAGGTCTTTGACAGAAGGGGGTGGATTCTCAGGAAGGCCTATATTGACCAGTTCAGATATGGCATTGTTCCTTCTTCTGAGCTCGATGAAAGAACTATTTATTATAAAGAAGGTACATGGGCAAGGCCTTTAAGGGAGGATTACTGGGAGATAGGTATTGATGTTAGATACTGGTTTCTTGCTGGTCAACTTCTTTATCTTGAATTACCAGAAGGATTAAAGGCCCTTGCAAGCGGAGAGCCCTTCTGCAGACTTCTTACAGGAGGAGGCCAGATCTTTGAACTTCCTGCTCCAATGACAGGGGTTGTGAAGGAGATAAATGGTAAGGCAAATGATATAATGTGCTCCCTTACAGAAAGCCATCTATCCGAGGGATGGTTACTCTGGGTTGTAAGAATAGAGCCTATAAAATAGGGCTTGCCCAGTTTACAGGCAAAGTTTTATAATCTTGCATTATCAGATAACCTGAAGTTTTAATTTTAAGGAGGTCTCGGGATGAAGGCCAATATTCTTGTAGTAGATGATGAGCCTATAGTGCTTAAAAGCTGTGAGAGAACCCTTTCGCCAGAAGGCTTTAATGTAATAACAGTAGAAAGGGCGAAGGAGGCCCTAGAGATTCTCAAAAGGGATACAATAGATTTAGTTATTACAGACCTGAAGATGCCAGAAATGGATGGAGTGGAGTTTATAAGGCACATAAGGGAGATAAAACCTGATATAGGTGTTGTTGTGATTACAGGATATCCCTCTCAGGAGAGCTTAAAGGAGACCCTAAGTCTAAAGATACTCGATTATCTTCCAAAGCCCTTCTCTCCAGCCCTTTTACTTGATGTGACCATGCGGGCTATTGATGCAAGAAAGGCTGTGGTAAGGGAGATGCCACCAGAAGAAGACCCTGAATATATTGCCCAGAAGCTCGAAGGGATAATTAAGAAATACAAGAACAAACCTGGAAGTCTTATTCCTGTTCTTCAGGAGGCACAGGAAGTTATAGGGTATCTTCCTCCCGTTGTTCAGAGATACATAGCTAAGAATCTAAACATTCCTGTCAGTGAAGTCCATGGGGTGGTTTCCTTTTACTCCTTCTTTACAATGAAACCAAAAGGAAAGCACAACATCAGGGTCTGTCTTGGAACAGCCTGCTATGTCAAAGGTGCAGAGGAGATATTAAAGAAATTCAAGGAAAAGTTAAATATAGATGTGGGAGAGGTTACAAAGGACAGGTCTTTCTCCCTTGAGAGCGTAAGATGCCTTGGTGCCTGCGGTCTTGCTCCAGTTGTGGTTGTTGATAAGGAGACTTTTGGGGCAGTAACTCAGGCAAAAGTGGATGAGATATTCGCTCATTATAAGTCTTAAATATAACAAGGAGGCATACAATGCCAAAACTCACAGTTGAGGACCTCAAGAAGATAAAAGAACAGCAAAGGGCAGCCTTTTCCCTAAGAGAGGGCAAGTTCAGGGCAAAGGTTACCGTCCATATGGGAACCTGTGGCCTTGCTGCTGGAGCCAGAGATGTGATGGATGCCCTTCTTGAAGAGATAAATAATGCAAATGTTACAGATGTGATGGTTACCACCTCAGGATGCGCAGGCCTCTGTGCAAAGGAACCAATGGCAACTGTCGAGATACAGGGAGAGGCACCTGTTAAATATGTATTTCTCAACAAGGATAAGATCAGGCGGATATTTAAAGAGCATATTCTGGGTGGTAAGCCTGTCGAGGAATATGCCCTTGTTGTTGGTAGTGAAACAGCTTATTAAGGAGGCTTTGCGATGGAAAAGAGACCAAGAATAACATTAATGCTCTGTGGAGGAACAGGCTGTATTGCTGGTGGAAGCCTCAAGGTAAGAGAGGCCTTTGAAAAGGAGCTCGCCCAGAAGGGCCTCACTGATGAGATAAATATCGTCCTTACTGGTTGCAATGGCTTCTGTGCAGAGGGCCCAATAGGGATTATCTATCCTGATGACATCTTTTACGAGAAACTTACACCAGATGATGCAAAGATAATTGTTCAGGAACACTTCATAAAAGGAAGGCCTGTTGAAAGGCTAATGTACAAAGAGCCTGTAAAGAAACACGCTATTCCTGTAATGAATGAGATTCCCTTCTTTAAACATCAGGTTCTAAGGGCCTTGAGAAACAAAGGTCTAATTGACCCTGAGAGGATAGAGGACTACATTGCAAGGGACGGTTATATGGCTGCTGCAAAGGCCCTTCTTGAGATGACTCCTGAGGAGATAATAAGGGAGGTAAAGAGCTCAGGTCTTCGCGGTAGAGGAGGTGCAGGCTTCCCAACAGGTCTCAAGTGGGAACTCTGCAGTAAAGTAAAATCTGACCAGAAGTTTATCCTCTGCAATGGTGATGAAGGAGATCCCGGTGCCTTCATGGACAGGTCAATTATGGAAGGTGACCCCCATTCTGTTCTCGAGGGGATGATTATAGCAGGAAAGGCAATAGGTGCTACAAAGGGATATATCTATGTAAGGGCAGAATATCCCCTTGCGGTAAAGAGACTCCAGATCGCTATTGAGCAGGCAAGGGAGAGGGGTCTTCTTGGTGAGGATATACTCGGAAGTGGCTACAGCCTTGATATAGAGATCTATCAGGGAGCAGGTGCCTTTGTCTGTGGAGAGGAGACGGCACTGATGCGTTCCATTGAGGGAAAGCGTGGAATGCCGAGACCAAGGCCTCCATTCCCTGTTTACAAAGGTCTCTGGGACAAGCCCTCAGTACTCAACAATGTTGAGACCTTTGCAAATGTCCCACCCATAATCCTCCATGGTGCAGACTGGTTCAAGAGCCTCGGCACAGAAAAATCCACAGGCACAAAGGTCTTTGCCCTTACAGGTGCTATAAACAATGTAGGACTTATTGAAGTTCCAATGGGTATACCCCTCAGAACCATAATCTATGACATAGGTGGTGGAATAAAGAAAGGAAGAAAATTCAAGGCAGTTCAGCTTGGTGGCCCATCAGGAGGCTGTATTCCAGAGCATCTCCTCGACACACCTGTTACCTATGAAGACATTGTCCGTACAGGTGCTATTGTTGGCTCAGGTGGAATGGTTGTTATGGACGACCTGAACTGCATGGTGAGTGTTGCAAAGTTCTTTCTTGAATTCACAACAGACGAGTCCTGTGGAAAATGCACTCCTTGCAGGATCGGCACAAAGGTGATGCTCGATATCCTTACAGACATAACAGAAGGTCGTGGCAAGGATGGAGATATAGAGACCCTTGAAGACCTTGCAAATGACATTATTGCTGCAAGTCTCTGCGGTCTCGGTCAGACAGCACCAAACCCCGTGCTTACGACAATCAAATACTTCAGAGATGAATATGAATCCCATATCTATGAGAAATGGTGCAAGGCTGGTGTATGCAGGTCCCTTGTAACATTCTATATTGATCCCTCCACCTGCACTGGCTGTGGTGCCTGCGCAAGGGTATGCCCTCAAAAGGCAATCTCGGGAGAGAGGAAAAAGCCCCATTCAATTGACCAGTCCCTCTGCATTAAGTGCAGACAGTGCTATGAGACCTGTAAATTCAATTCAGTAAAGACAGGACCGAGGGACATGTTCAAAAAGGAAGAAAATACCGAGGTCTTTGAGGAGGTTAAGAAATGATAAACCTCAAGATAAATGGCAGGGAGATACAGGCAAAGGAGGGTTCAACTATCCTCAAGGCAGCCCTGGACAATGGTATCTACATTCCACATCTCTGCTGGGATAGAAGGCTTGAGCCCTATGGTGGTTGCAGGCTTTGCATAGTTGAGGTAGAGGGTCAGCGGAGGCTTATTACCTCATGTGCTGCACCCGCAGAAGAGGGCATGATTGTATGGACAGAAACACCAAAGGTGGTAAAGGCAAGAAAGACCGTCCTTGAGCTTCTCCTTCTTTACCATCCCCTTGATTGCCCTATATGTGACAAGGCTGGAGAGTGCGAACTTCAGGACCTTGCCTTTAAATACGGACCCACTGAGAGTCGATTTACTGCAAAGAGGAAGAGAGAACCTGAAAGACTCGACAGTCCAATTGTTGAAAGGAATCCCAACAGATGTGTCCTCTGCGGGAAATGCGTGAACCTTTGCAGAGACCATCAGGGAGTTGGTGCCCTTGCAATTATTGGAAGGGGCTTTAAGGCAAAGATAAGTCCTGCCTTTGAAGAGACCCTTGACTGTGAATTCTGCGGTCAGTGTATAGATGCCTGCCCTGTTGGAGCCCTTGGTGCAAAACCCTATAGACATCGCTCAAGGGCATGGTACATGGATGAATACCAGATTATCTGCCCTTACTGCGGTTGTGGCTGTACAACGAATATCTCAATTAGAGAAGGAAAGATTATTAGGGCAAGAGGCAAGGAGGCAATCGGAATAAATGATGGAAACCTCTGCAGTAAAGGCAGGTTTGGTTTTGACTTCCTCTATTCAGAAAAGAGGCTTACCACACCATTAATAAGAAAGGAAGGTGAACTAAGGCCTGCTCCTTGGGATGAGGCCTTGAGATACATTGCAGAAAGGCTCGAGAGGATAAAAAATACCCATGGCCCATCCTCCATAGGTGCTATCGGTTCCCAGAGGTGCACTGTAGAGGACAATTTCATGCTCCAGAAGTTCATGAGGGAGGTTATAGGCACAGATAATATTGATTCAGGAGCTCGTTTTGGATATGCAAGGGCCCTTGAAGCATTAAAGGAATCCTCAGGTATTGAGTATATGCCTGTTGACTGGCAGAAGCCCCTTGAAAGCTCTCTCCTCTTTGTAATTGAATCAGAGCTCACAGCCACCCATCCAGTATGGGGTCTTAATTTCCTTCAGGCAAAAAAGAAAGGGGCTTATCTAATCACTGCTGATTCAAGGCAGACAAAACTTGCAAGGCACAGCACCCACTGGCTCAGACTGAAGCCTGGTACAGGAGTTGCCCTTCTTAATGGCATTGCAAATTACATAATAGATAACGGACTCTTTGATAAGGAGAAGGTATCAGACATAAAAGGATTCAGCGAGTGGACAAACCACATTAAGAGATTTAACCTCAAAGAGACCTCTGGAATAACTGGCCTTCCAGAGGCTATGATTGAAGAGGTGGCAAGGCTTATTGCCTCCACGCCAAAGAGGCTTATAGCCCTGAGTTCTGGTGCCTCGGAGAATAATAAGTCAAAGGACCTTTACATAGCTTCTGCTAATCTGCTTATGCTTCTTGGAGAGGAGATAGATAACCTTCAGTTACCAGCAGAGTTTTCCAATACCCTTGGACTATGGCTGAGCGGTGTAAGGCCTTTAAAGGATGGAAAGTCCCTTAAGGACATGCTCTACAAAGAGGGAAGCATTAAGGCCCTTTATATCATGGGTGAAGACCCTGTTACAGTATTTCCAGACGGTTCAATAATTGAAAGGAATCTCAAAAACCTTGAACTCCTCATAGTCCAGGACATAGTCCTTACAGAGACAGCAAAGCTTGCCCATGTGGTACTGCCAGCCTCGGCCTGGGCAGAAAAGGAGGGCACATTTATTGGAATGACAGGTCTTGAGCAGAGGATAACAAAACTCCTTCCTGATCAGGGAGATTCAACCCCAGACTGGAAAGCCCTGAGGAACCTTGCAAGGATAATGGGTTATGAGATAGGTAGAGATATAAACTCTATTAAGGAAGAATTTAACAAGAAACTCTCAGCTGAAGGGTATGTACTTGAAGGCTCAAGGTGGAAAAAATCTCAGAGAGCAGAGCCTTCCTTCAGGATTGCTGACCTTAAGGTCAAGGCAAGGCCTGAGAAGCCCCAAGAATTGTATCTCCTTACAGGCAATGTCCTTCAGCATTCAGGTGTTCTTTCATATCTTTCGAAGACCCTTGATTCTGCAGTAGCTGATGCAGTTCTTACAATAAATGAGGAGGATGCAAAGAGGTTGAACATAAAAGACGATACCTTTGTTAAGGTTACCTCCAAGAAAGGCTCTGTCTATTTAAAGACAAGGGTTACAGACGAGGTTCCTGAAGGAGTTGCCTTTGCACCCCTTCACTTCCCTCATGTACGACTAAATACCCTCCTTACCATTCCATCAGATGGTGAGATTCCACTGGAGGTTGTAGAGATAAGCAAGGGGTAAGGCGTGATTAAGACATTTAGATTGCTAAGTAACAGTTGGGTTTCCAACCAACAATTACAATCCCTGAACTGTCTGCCTCTTCAATTGCCTTCTCTTTTTGAACAAAAAGACATGCCCCTGCCTCCAAGGCAAGGACTGAACAGCCTGATTCCTTCATAGACCTTAGTGTGTCAAGGCCTGCCACAGGCACATCAAATCTAAGGTCCTGCTGGGGCTTACTTACCTTTACTACAACTGCTCCTTCTTGAGCAAGCTTACCACCTCTTTTGATTGCCTTGTCTGTTCCCTCTATTGCCTCAACTGCCATAACTGCCCTGTCTTTTACAACAACGGTCTGGCCTATATCAAGCCTTCCGATCTCCTTTGCTATCTTAAAGCCAAACTCTATATCCTCTATCTGGGTCTTTGTTGGCTTCTTTTTTGTAAGCACGCCTTCTTTGACCAAGAGAGAGCCTGCAAGGTCTGTTATTTTTAGTACATTTATACCCTCATTCTCTAGCTCCTTTACTATGGCAAGCATAATAGTGTCGTCTTTTCTATCAGGAAGGCTCATAAGGAGTCTTATTGCCCTTAAATCAGGCATTATCCTGCTACGGTAAAGGAGTTCCTTTGGTGCCTTGCCAGCCATAACCACTTTATTTATGCGGGCTTTCTTGAGGGTTTCTATTATGCTACCGAGCTTGCCAATGCTTATCCATCGAACCCCATCAGAAAGGTTTTCAATCTCTGGAGAAGCCAGTTCCTTAAGGGCAACTGTGAAGACCTTAAGAGCCTGTCTCTTTGCCTCTTTTGCAATCAATAAAGGAAGCTCTCCAGTGCCAGCTATAATTCCAATAAAGTTTGAAGGCTCTCTCACCTGCAGATGCCCCTTTTATTCTCCTTGATAAATTCTATAAGGGTCTTAATCTCCTCTGTATATGGAAGGGTCTCGAGGACCTTTTTAATGGCATCACTCAGGGTTAGTTTTTCTCTGAAGAGGATTTTATAGGCCTTCTTTAATTCAGATATGGTCTCATCAGAGAAACCGTGTCTCTTAAGACCAACAGTGTTGAGGCCATGAAGTTCTGCCCTTGCACCTGCGGCCATCATGTATGGAGGAATATCCTGACCAACTCCGCTGAATCCACCAACCATGGCATAGGCACCAATCCTTGTAAACTGGTGGACTGCTACAAGCCCACCTATTACTGCATAGTCATAGACATGGACATGGCCAGCAAGGGTTGCTGCATTTGCCATGATAATATTGTTCCCTATCTTACAGTCATGGGCAATGTGGACATAGGCCATAAGGAAATTATTGTTTCCTATCTCGGTCCATCCATCTCCTCCAACAGATGCCCTGTGGATTGTGACACTTTCACGGATTATGTTATTACTGCCAATTTTTACACCTGTATCTTCACCTTTATATTTCAGGTCCTGTGGAGGAAGGCCAATGGTTGTGAAGGGATAGATCTGGCAGTTTGGTCCAATCTCTACCTTTCCTTCAATCACCACATGACTCAGAAGCCTTGTACCGGTTCCGAGCTTCACAGGGCCATTAATCACACAGTAAGGACCAATAAAGATATTGTCTTCAATAATTGCCTCTTTTGATACTATAGCTGTTGGATGGATTTCTGACATCTTATAGCTCCCTATCTGTTACCATTGCTGAGAATTCTGCCTCAGCTGCAAGTTTATCACCAATATAGGCCTCTCCTGAAAATTTCCAAACAGAGCCCCTTGAGTGAACCACTTTAACTTCAAATCTTAACTGGTCTCCAGGGGTAACGGGCTTCCTGAATTTTGCCTTCTCAATAGTGAGAAAATATACATGCCTTCCTTGAATCCCGGACTTATAGGCAAGGATGCCAGCTGTCTGGGCCATTGCCTCGATTATGAGAACACCTGGCATTACAGGATTCCCTGGGAAGTGGCCAACAAAGAATTGCTCATTAATGGTAACATTCTTTATTGCTGTAATCTTTACATTTGGTTCAATCTCAAGGACCCTGTCAACCAGCAAA
>DAISHO010000043.1:0-10737 GCA_036822495.1 Thermodesulfovibrionales bacterium | reverse complement strand
ATGTCAGAGGCTGAGGAATAAATTTTCCTTAGACTCCCACCTCTGATTTCCGACTTCTGACCTCTGTCTTAAGCTTAACACCAGTCGCCTATTTATATCCTGCTATCTATCCTAAATATCTGACCTGTGATTGTTTCTGTATTGATCAAAAATCCAATAAATTTTGCCACCTCTTCAGGATTTGTAAGTGTCCTAAGAAGACTTTCTTTTAAAGCATCCTCAAGGGCCTTTGGTGATGACCTTCCCATGTCTGTATCCATATATCCAGGGGCTAAAACATTAACCTTTATCCCTCGCATGGATAATTCCTTTGCAGCGCTCAGACTCAACCCTATCACTCCTGCCTTGGAGGCACTGTAGGCTGTCTGGCCAGGCTTTCCTCTTATGCCAGAATAAGATACTATGTTTATAATATGTCCTTTTGTTTCAGCAAGAAGGTCTGAAAAGGTTGAGATTGTATTGAAGACCCCTTTTAGATTTACATTAATCACATGCTCCCAGTCCCTTTCTTTAAGTTTTATTAAAAGCTCATCCCTCAGGATTGCTGCATTGTTTATAAGTACATGGAGGGTGCCGAATCTTTCTTTAACAAACTCAGCCATTCTTATGCACTCATCCATTTTTGATATATCAGCTTTAAAAGTGGTAAAGCCTGAATCCCTTAATATTTGCGCCTCATCTTCTGCTTTTATATAATTAGCAACAACATGATGACCCTCCCTTTTAAGGTACAGGCTTATTACCCTTCCAAGGCCTCTTGTCCCACCTGTAATCAGACATACCTTCTTAGCCATAGTTTATTTTATCTCTTTAATCCTCGTATAGAGAAGCTCAAGATCCTCATCTGAATGGGCCGCTGTAATTGTGAACCTGACACGGGGCACCTTCACTGTTGGTGGCCTTATAGCAGGTGCATATATACCTTTTTCATAAAGTTTAGATGAAAACTTGAGGCATTCGTCTATGTCTCTAAATAGAACTGGTATGATGGGAGTTTCTGAAGGTCCTGTTTCAAGCCCCGTATCCTTGATTATCTTAATTGCCAATTCCCTGTTCTTCCATAATCTTTCTATGGGCGATTTATCTTTTTCTATCAGTTCCAGAGCTTTGAGGCTTGCACCTACAATAGAGGGTGGAAGGCCTGTTGAATATATAAATCCCCTTGCCTTATTTATAAGCCAGTTTATTATTGGTTCTTCAGCAGCTATGTAGGCACCAAAGGAGCCAAGGGCCTTTGAGAAGGTTCCCATCTGTATAACATTCGGTCTATAGGATATTCCAAAATGTCTCAGAGAACCATGACCATCTCCGAGGACACCTGTTGCATGGGCATCATCAATATAAAGAAGGGCGTTATATCTCTCAGAAATCCTTATAAGCTCAGGAATTGGAGCAATATCGCCATCCATGCTGAAAACAGAATCGGTAACAATGAGCCTCCTTCCCCTTTCATTTCTTATCGAATAAAGAAGCTCCTCAAGATGACCTGTGTCTTTGTGACGGTATATAAATATCCGTGCCCTACCGAGACGACAGCCATCTATGATACTTGCGTGATTCAATTCATCACTTAAGATATAATCACCTTCTTCCATGAGACAGGCAATGGATGCTACATTGGCAATATATCCTGAATTCAATAATAGCGCCTTCGGGGTGTCCTTAAAGGAAGCAATTCTTTTTTCAAGGGCTTTATGAAGTTCTGTGCCTCCTCCAAGGAGGCGAGAGGCACCACCACCGGTGCCATATTGAGAGATGGCATTAAGAGAAGCCTCTTTAAGAAGCTCATTGTTTGCAAATCCGAGATAGTCATTAGAGGCAAAATTTATTAATTCCTTGCCTTCTATAATTATCCGTGGACCTTGTGGAGTCGATTTATCCTTGACAGTCCTTAAAAGCCCTTTGCACTCTAAATCTCTAAGTCCATTCTCAAAAAAGGCAAGAGGCATTTCTATTTCTCCTTTTCAGTTAAAGTATATGAATCCTTTATATATGATAAATCATAGCTGCTCTGATACGCACATTTCAAAATAAAGCTTACAGCTGGAGATAAACAAGAGGCCAGGGTCTTCTATAGTTCTGAGATATTATAGGAGGATTTTTTATACGATCTTTTTGTAAACAGATATATATACAGGCTTAAAGCCCTTTCTATTTAGCAGGGCTTCTGAGTGACCCAGGAAGAGATAGCCACCTTCTAAAAGATGATTGTAAAATTGGTTAAGGACATATTCCTTCATTTCCTGAGAAAAATATATCATTACATTTCTGCAGAAGATGATATCAAAGTCTTTCATTACAGGATAGAACTTGTCTTTCAGATTAAGTCTTTCAAATCTAACCATCTCCTTTATAAAATCTTTAACCTTTATCATTCCTAAATACTCACCGGCGCCTTTAAGAAAATATCTTTTCAGGTATGTAGGTGCGAGATTCCCAGGAAGTTGTTCTTCTTCGTATATACCGCGTTTCGCAAACTCGATGGCAGAGGTTGATATGTCAGTTCCAAGTATCGTGACCTCTGGCCTTAAACCATTTAGTTTGCTTAATACCTCATATATTGATATTGCTATTGAATAGGCCTCTTCTCCTGTTGAGCATCCAGCACTCCAGACATTAATGGTTCTTTTATTTATCAGTTCTGGTAGGCATATATCCTGAAGAAATCTGAAATGATATTCTTCTCTAAAAAACTTTGTTGTATTTGTTGCTATGCAATTCAGCATCTGGACAAATTCTGAATGGTCTTTCTTTATAAATTGGTAATAGTGATAAAAACTCTCTATGCCGAGACTTTTGAGTCTCTTCATGAGGCGGGACACGAGAAGATTCTTTTTCTGATAAGTCAGCCTGATTCCGGAGGCCTTATAAATAAGGTCAGAAAATAGATAAAAGACCTCATCAGTAAGCTCAAAATCAAAAGTCCTTGAAGTGATTACCTGCTCTTCCATCGCCCTTTATGGCCCCTGCCTTTTTTCTTTCAGAGATAATTACATTTCTGCGAGAGTTTTCTGCCTTTATTAGTTCTGTTTTTGACAAAAGTGGTTCTCTTATAATGGTCTCTTCTGTTTTAAAGAATGAAACAAGTTCAAGGAGGGCCTTTGCCTGTGAGGCAAGTTCTTCTGCGAGGGAAGCAGTTTCCTCCACGATGGAGGCATTCTGCTGGGTAGCCTGGTCTATCTGAGATAGGGCTATATTGACCTGATTTACTCCTGAGGCCTGTTCTGCTGAAGCAGCAGCGACTTCATCCATGAGGAGGGCGACCTTTTTAACCGCGCTCATTATAGCCTCAAGTTTTTTCTGCAAGTCATTTGAGAGCTCCACACCTTTACTGGCCTTTTCGACACTTTCCTGTATGAGCTGGGTGATTTCCTTTGCAGACTGGGAGGCTCTTTGGGCAAGATTTCTTATTTCTGCGGCAACTACAGCGAAACCTTTACCATGTTCACCTGCCCTTGCGGCTTCCACGGCTGCATTGAGGGCGAGGAGGTTAGTCTGGAAGGCGATTTCTTCTATGACATTTGAGATGCTTGTAATTTTTTGAGCTGAACGATTGATTTCATCCATTGCCTTAATTGTATCTGTCATAGCGCCCATACCAGCCTCTGCAGATTGTCTTGCTTCCTGTGCGAGTTTATTTGCCTCTTTTGCATTTTCTGCTGTTTGTTTAATAGAAGCCCCCATTTCTTCCATGGTAGCTGAGGTTTCTTCTATTGAGGCAGCCTGTTCAGTTATTCTCTGGGAGAAGTTCTGAGAGGCTTCAGCTATCTGCTCGGAGGCAACTGATACCTGCCTTGATGATTCAATTGTCTGGGATATGATATTCTTTATCCTTTCTATTGTACTATTGAGTCCTGAACTCATGAGACCTAATTCGTCATTGCTGTAAACATCTATTGAACCTGTAAGGTCTCCATTCTTCATCCTTCCTATCCATCCTGAAACACCTGTAAGGTTTTTCCTGATAGGATTGATAATGTATATGATAGCACCTGCAATGAGCATACTAATTATAAATAAATACACAATAAGGGAGGTACGCGCCATTTTCACCTGGCCCTTTTTAATACTTTCAATATTAGTTTCTATTAATTTTTTAATACCGAGTCTCATCTCTGTAAGATTATCCTGGACCTCTTTCAGATATTGAAGGGTCTCTTCCTGATAAATCTTTTTTGCGAGTTCTGTGTTCCCCCCTTTTACAGCAGTGACTATCTTCTCTGCTGTTGCATGAAGTTTTCTGTGGGGTTCTTCAATCCTTCTGAAGGGTTCTTCAAGTTCCCTGGGAGGTTTGAAGCTGTAATACCACTTTCCAAGATTGCACTGCGTATGGTCAAGTTGGCCTGTAAATTCTTTACCCAGGGCAATTGTGCCAACACCCAGAGATTCTGCCCATTTGAAATGATCTATTGTGACACTGCCAAGAAGGGCTTGAAGCTCTGGATATTCTTCGAAGGCCTTTAATTGTTCCTCTGTCCTTTTGAAGTTCCACTGAAAGAATATGGCAAGTCCTATAAGGATGCCCGCCACGCTACCAATGCCCACATATAATTTTTTTGAAATAGTCATCTGTACCTCCCTCAAAATTCTTTAAATCCACCCTCTGTGCCCAAAGGAATTCTATCTGCCCTGTTTATTTCTTTTTTTGCTGGTGCTCTTGATGGTAAGGGCTTCTTTGTAGTTATTATGACAGGCTGCTGAATCACCTCCTTCCCATTTAATTTAAAGAATGAAACAAGTTCAAGGAGGGCCTTTGCCTGTGAGGCAAGTTCTTCTGCGAGGGAAGCAGTTTCCTCCACGATGGAGGCATTCTGCTGGGTAGCCTGGTCTATCTGAGATAGGGCTATATTGACCTGATTTACTCCTGAGGCCTGTTCTGCTGAAGCAGCAGCGACTTCATCCATGAGGAGGGCGACCTTTTTAACCGCGCTCATTATAGCCTCAAGTTTTTTCTGCAAGTCATTTGAGAGCTCCACACCTTTACTGGCCTTTTCGACACTTTCCTGTATGAGCTGGGTGATTTCCTTTGCAGACTGGGAGGCTCTTTGGGCAAGATTTCTTATTTCTGCGGCAACTACAGCGAAACCTTTACCATGTTCACCTGCCCTTGCGGCTTCCACGGCTGCATTGAGGGCGAGGAGGTTAGTCTGGAAGGCGATTTCTTCTATGACATTTGAGATGCTTGTAATTTTTTGAGCTGAACGATTGATTTCATCCATTGCCTTAATTGTATCTGTCATAGCGCCCATACCAGCCTCTGCAGATTGTCTTGCTTCCTGTGCGAGTTTATTTGCCTCTTTTGCATTTTCTGCTGTTTGTTTAATAGAAGCCCCCATTTCTTCCATGGTAGCTGAGGTTTCTTCTATTGAGGCAGCCTGTTCAGTTATTCTCTGGGAGAAGTTCTGAGAGGCTTCAGCTATCTGCTCGGAGGCAACTGATACCTGCCTTGATGACTCCACAATTCTCAACATAATACTTCTTAAGTTGGTCAGAATCTTATTGAATTTATCCTTAAGGAAATTTTTCTCATCAGTTATTAAGTTTTCTTCACTGAGTTCCCCTCTCTGAAGGGTATCAAAACACTGAAGGGACTCCCTGATATTCTTCTGCACAAGTTTATGGATAATTAGCAAAAACGCAACAAATCCCATGAGGGAAAGAGCCATAATCCCTATCAGAATCTTTTCACTTCTATTCATAAGGTCATCATTTTTTACCAGTGTCTCGTTAAAAACACCTTTTTGTTCTTTTATCAGGTCAAGCAATATACTCCTCACCTCTCGCCATTTAGGGGTCTCCACTTTAACCAGAAGATTGATAGCCTCATTCTTTTTACCCGATATAGCAAGCTCCTGTATTCGAGTTTTAAGCTCATGATCTTCCCTCCATATATCTCTAACCTTTTCGAGGGCACTCCTTGTATTGCCTGTTGCAACAGGTATTGATTCATCAAGTATCTTTATGAATTCCTCATGGGCCTTTTTATAATTCCCTTTAGCTGTCTCATCTTCAGGATTGAGGAGTATATTCCTTGTGGCCTGGCCTGTCTGGAGTCCGAGGCCATAAAGTTCAAATGTACTAAGCAGGAGGGTCTGGTCAGTATTTATCATCTTTTCTATTGAAGACCTTACCCGGGAGTTAAGGGTTATAAAGAGGGAAAGGATAACAGCAATAACAGCAATATTACCTGCTGCCACAACAAGTAAGAGTCTTTTGATATTCATAGGAGCCTCCTCGATTTATTCTGCTACTGCCTCTTCATTACCTCCCTTATCTTTATCTGTTAAGGTTTCCTGTATTATTACAGCCTCTTCTTCGGATATGACCTTATTGATATCAAGGAGAATTATGAGTTTTTCTCTTTCGTTATCCTCACCTTTAACCCTTATAAGACCTTTGATAAAATCAGTTCTGATTCTTGTACCAAACTCAGGTGCTGGCATGATGGATGAGTTCGGGATGTTTATTACATCAAAGACATCATCAACAATAAGTCCCATAAGGGTATCCTTGAATTCAGTCACAATTATGCAGGTATGTTTTTTATAAGGACCTGTCTTCATATTGAATTTTGTCTTCAGGTCAATAACTGGTATAATGGTGCCTCGCAGATTGATAACGCCCTTCATAAAGGAGGGGAGGTGAGGGACTCTTGTGATATTTGTAAGTTCTATGATTTCCTGAACTGATAAGGCATCTATGCCGTAGTTTTCATCATTAAGGGAAAAGGTTACATACTGTGATTGCTCAATATTTTCTTTTATTAAGGCTTCCATCATGCCTCCCAGACATTTTATGTAATGATAGCCCCTTCGGGCATCGAAGTTTAAAAAAGCCCCGCCATATCAAGGACGAGCGCCACCCTTCCGTCTCCAAGGATGGTGCACCCCCCTATCCCCTTGATTTTTGGCAGGGCACCCCCAAAGTTTTTAACAACAACCTGTTGTTGCCCTATGATTCCATCCACTGCAAGTGCTATCTTCCTCCCTTCATGAGCTGTAATAATCGCTATTTCTTCCCGGGTGTACCCTTCACCATTATTTAGACCCATTATTTCCTTGAGTCTTATTACAGGTATCTCCTCTCCTCTTACATGAAGAAACTCTATATCCTCATTGAGGGTATTTACCTCTTCCTTATTGATCCTGATAAGCTCGATAACTGACTGAAGCGGGACAATATATACCTCTTCACCTGCCCTTACAGTGAGTCCATCGATGATGGCGAGGGTGAGTGGTAGTTTTATTGTAATAGTGGTTCCTATATCCTTTTTTGTTCTTATGTAGATCCTTCCATTCAGGGATTCTACAGTCTTTTTTACTACATCCATACCGACCCCTCTTCCAGAGACTTCTGTAACCCTCTCTGTGGTGGAAAAACCTGGAAGGAATATCAAATTGTAAATCTGTTCTTCAGTAAGCTCATCGCTATTTTTAAGAAGCCCAATAGATAAGGCCTTTCTTATTATTTTTTCTTTATCTATTCCTCTGCCATCATCTTCAATCTCAATATAGATAGAATCACCAACCTGATAGGCGCTCAGGTTTATTGTGCCCACTTCAGGTTTACCTTTCTGGAGTCTTTCTTCAGGAGACTCTATGCCATGGTCTATAGCATTTCTTATCAGATGGACAAGAGAATCTGAAATCTTTTCTAAGACTCCTTTATCAAGCTCTGTATCTTCACCGGTTATGAAAAGTTCAACCTTCTTGTTTTGACTCAAACTAAGTTCCCTGACGAGTCTATTAAATCTGTGAAAAACCTCTCCAACCGGGAGCATCCTAAGAGACATGGTACTTTCCTGAATCTGTCTCCCTATCCTCTTAAGCTGGCTGAAAAGGAATTGGATATCATAGGAGCTGTTACTGAGATGATAAGACCAGCTATATTGACCATTATCTATAAATCCTTCAAGCATTGAGTGGATTATTACCATCTCACCCACGAGATTAAGCAACTGATCAAGTTTTCTGAGGTCAACCCTTATGGTAGATGTGACAGCCTGTCTGAAGGAGTTTATTCTCTTTTCTGTCTGCTCGTTGAGGGCTTTTTCTAAATCTTCTTTTGATACCTTACCTTTATCGAGTAGAATATCACCAAGCTTTCTTTGTGCCTTAAGTGCCTCTTCCACATCTCTTTCGGTGATGGTTCCAGATTTCATAAGGACCTCACCCATGAGAGGAACATCAACCCCAGCCTGACTAACGGGTATAATATTTATATCTTCTCCGAGGGTAGGCCCGAAAATTCTTTTGAATTCTTCTATCCCGTATTCGGTCTCAAGTAGTATGTCCCATCTGAGATATAATTTCTCGGGATTAAACTCTGCAAGAACCGGGATGGCATCTGTATAGGCCTTTATGTTTATACATCTGCCGAAGGATTTAATGTCCTCTAATATCTTTGTAGGGTCTATCCCTTTAGCAATGATATCAGGGTCAGGTGAGAAGATTATCTTAAAGAGTCTTTTTTGGGGGGTAGTCTTTATAGCCTCAAGTTCTTTTAAAAGCCTATCGCATTTCCTGATGTCAAAGTCTGATCCTTCGGAGACCTTCTGAAGCATCTTTTTGATAATGTCCGTTGAGGCGAGGAGGATATCTATAATCTTTTTTTCAACCCTTATACTTCCCTTTCTTAATAGGTCGAGGCATTCCTCAATCCTGTGGGAAAAATCAGAAATATTCTTAAAACCAACAGAAGAACTCGTTCCTTTAATCGTGTGGGCAGCTCTAAATATCCTGTTTAAAAGCTCTTTATTCTCAGGTTCCTTTTCGAGTTTTAAGAGGCCTTGCTCCATCTCGGAGACCTTTTCTGTTGCCTCTTCAGTAAACAATGTTATGAGTTGTTTTAACTCGCCCTGAGAAAGCTCTTCCATTTTTCTATCATCCAAGATGTCTCTGAATGACCTCAACAAGCTGGATGGGTGTAAAGGGCATCATCAGCCATCCAGTTGCGCCTGCCTCCCTGCTTTTTGTGAGAAGGCCTTCATGGGAAGATATGGCTATGACCGGAATATAATTGTATCCAGGACTACTTTTTAAATCCTTTATTATTTCAACACCCTCCTTTTTATCTGAGGAAAGGACTGTAATGATAAGGTCTGCACCTGTAAAATCAAGTCTATGGATAAGCTCTTTTTTGTCAGATACAGGTATAACCCTGTATCCAGCTATCTCAAGAACAAAAGAAAGAAGATTCCTCATGGCATGGGAATCTTCTACCACCACAACTATTTTTTCTTTTCTCATCACACCTCCATTACAGATTTATTCCAAGTTGAGCTGTGATATTCTCAAGAGTTGGTGATTTCTGAACAGATAGTTTTTTCCCATTACTTTCACATTCCTTTACAGCGGCAAGTAACATCTGGAGTGCAGAAATATCAATATGATTTAGATTTTGAACATCCAAGACTATCTCATCCCAAACCTTCATTGCAATCTTCAGGTCCTTCATAAACTCAGGCACCTGATTGATTGTAAGGTCTCCTTCAAATGTAACGATACCCCACATAGCACACCTCCTAATTATCAGGAGAAAACAAGAAGTGTGCCAGATTATAATAGCTTGATTTTTAATGGAAATATTTTGTGTGACCTCTGGAATATATTCCATAATTCTGGAATGGATTCCAGAGAAGGCTCGGAGATAACTACTGGAGGCCGTATTCCTTAATCTTTGTAAGGAGGGTCTTATAATCTATCTGAAGTATAGAAGCAGCCTTGGTCTTATTCCCACCTGAGGCCTTTAATGCCTGCTCAATCGCCTTTTTTTCTGCATCCCTTATGGCAATAGCAGAGAGTTCCTTGAGGGGCATAATAGGTCTTATTTCGCTGTTTTTCTTTTCAGGTTCTATGATGAATTGAATATGTTCCTTCTCAATTTTATTGCTCTCACAGATAAGGACAGCCCTCCTTATGACATTCTTCAATTCCCTTACATTGCCAGGCCATGGATATCGTTCAAGTATTTCCAATGCCTCATCAGAGATACCATTAATCTGTTTGTTTAATTCTCCTGCAGCCTCTATAGAAAACTTTTCTGCAAGGATGGATATGTCTTCCTTGCGATCTCTTAAGGGTGGTATATTTATAATGAACTCTCCCAATCTGAAGAAAAGGTCTTCCCTGAATTTCTTTTCCCTAACCAGTGCCTTTATATCCTTGTTGGTTGCAGCTATGATCCTTACATCTATATCAACTGGTTTTGTGCTTCCCAGAGGGAAGAATCTCTTTTCTTCTACTACTCTTAATAGTTTGCTCTGTACATATGGGGTTATATTCTCAAGGTCATCAATAAATATAGTTCCTCTGTTCGCTATCTCGAAAAGACCTGCCTTTTTCTTTTCCGCACCGGTAAATGCACCTCTCTCATGTCCGAACAATTCACTCTCTACAAGGGTTTCAGGGATTGCACCAAGGTCTACTGTGATAAAAGGTTCAGATGCCCTCCTGCTGTGATTATGAATCGCCCTTGCGATGACGGATTTCCCGCTACCTGTTTCACCTTGAAGTATAACAGAAAAATCAGTCCAGGCAACCTGGTTTATCTGTTTTATAACTATCTTTATAGCAGAGCTCTTGCCAAGCATCCATTCAAGGGAATGTTCCATTTGAGCATTGAGCCTCTTAACCTTTTTTTCAAGCTCTGTCTTCTGAATAGCATTCTTGAGTGTAATCATAAGTCTATCTATCTTCGGTGGTTTAACAACAAAATCATAGGCACCCTGTTTTATAG